>NZ_JBJIAA010000004.1:0-309419 GCF_045310695.1 Clostridium neuense | reverse complement strand
TATAAAAATATATTTAAAAATAAAAAAAATTTGGATTTTTATAAAATCCAAATTTTTTTCTTAAGTTGATGACATTGACCGCCCAAGCCCCTATATGTGTACGTTTACGTTAAAATCTTTATAAAATCTTTATACGTTTCAGTTAAACCTTAACTCCAATTTTATATATAAGGTGGTAGTATTAACACTGAAAAGAGGAGGGAGATACATGCTTGATATTGTATTTATAGTTTTACTTGTAGTTGGTTTTATAGGACTTAAATTTTTTACAGATTGGTGTGAAGGTCAAATTAATAGAAAACAGTGAGGAAGGTGACATAATGATATTTTTAATTATTGTAATTATTTTATTGTTCATTTATTTATGTTATGCACTATTTAACCCAGAGAAATTTTAAATTATGGAGGACTTAAAATGGAAATATTACAAATAGCAATTATATTTATTGTTTTTGTTTTACTTTGTATACCAACAGGAAAGTATTTATACAAAGTTTCTGAACATGAAAAAACCTTTATAGATCCTGTAGTAGATAAAATTGATAACTTTATTTATAAACTATCAGGGATAAAAAAAGGGCCAATGACATGGAAAAAATATGTGCTTGCTTTATTATCAACTAATGCTATTGCAGCATTTATTGGATATTTAATTCTAAGATTACAAAGTATTAATGTATTAAACCCAAATCATATAAAAGGAATGGAACAGGGGTTAACTTTTAATACAATTATAAGTTTTTTAACTAATACAAATCTTCAAGATTATAGTGGTGAATCTGGACTTTCATATTTAAGCCAGATGATAGTAATTACTTTTATGATGTTTTTAGCAGCAGCAACAGGGCTTGCAGTAGCATGGGCGTTTATGAGGGCACTTGCCGGAAGAAAGAATGAAATTGGTAACTTTTATGTTGATATTGTAAGAATCACTACTAGAATATTGCTTCCAGCATCAATTGTATTGTCTATATTTTTTGTTGCACAGGGAGTTCCTCAAACTTTAGCGCCAACTAAAACCCTAACAACTATTGAGGGGAAACTTCAAGACATTCCTTTAGGACCCGTAGCAAGTTTAGAAGCTATAAAGCTTTTAGGTACTAACGGAGGGGGATTTTTTGGAGCAAACTCATCACATCCATTTGAAAATCCAACACCGCTTACAAATGCTGTTGAAATAATTTCATTAATGATACTTGCTGGTTCAACGGTTATTTGTTTTGGACATATGCTAAAAAAGAAAAAACAGGCAATTGCAATTTTTGCTGCCATGAGTATTTTATTCTTTATATTTTTACCTATATGTTACAATTCTGAAAAAGCAGGTAATCCTGTAATTTCACGTATTGGACTTAGTCAAGCTATGGGAAGTATGGAAGGCAAGGAAATTAGATTTGGGCTAGGTGGAAGTACTTTGTTTACAGTAGCAACAACATCAACCTCGTGTGGTGCAGTAAATAATATGCATGATTCTTTAACCCCTATAGGTGGAGCTACAGCACTTATGAATATGATGCTTAATGTTATATTTGGTGGAAAAGGCGTAGGTTTTATGAATATGATTATGTATGCTATACTTACGGTTTTTATATGTGGACTTATGGTAGGAAGAACACCAGAATTTTTAACAAAAAAAATAGAAGGAAAGGAAATAAAACTAGTTGCATTTGCTATAATTATACATCCATTTTTAATACTCATGTTTTCAGCATTGGCTTTAGTAACTAAGTCAGGGCTTGCTGGTATATCAAATCCTGGTTTTCATGGGCTTACGCAAATAATATATCAGTATACAAGCTGTGCTGCTAATAATGGTTCTGGATTTGAGGGATTAGGAGACAATACCATGTTTTGGAATGTAACAGGCGGTATCGTAATGTTTTTAGGTAGATATTTATCTATGATAATACTCATAGCCGTAGCGGCTTCCTTAGCGTCAAAGAAGTCCATACCAGAAACTTCAGGTACCTTTAAAACAGATAATACTGTATTTACTATAACACTAGTGTTTATTGTTCTTATAATTGGAGCTCTTACTTTTCTTCCAGCAGTAGCACTTGGACCTATTGCAGAGCATCTTACATTGTAATTAGAAAAGGATGATGATGTATTATGAAAAATAAAGATGGAAAATCTAAGTTTATTACAAAGGATATACTAAATACAGCTATTTTGGAATCTTTTAAAAAGCTAAATCCTAAGTATATGATAAAAAATCCAGTGATGTTTGTAGTTGAAATAGGCTTTTTTATATCAGCTATTCTCACTATTTTCCCAGATGTTTTTGGAGATAAGGGAAACAATCTGAGGATATACAATTTAATTGTTGCTGTAATTTTGTTTATAACTGTTTTGTTTGCTAATTTTGCAGAATCTGTAGCTGAAGGACGTGGTAAAGCACAAGCTGAAACCCTTAAGAAAACCCGTAAGGATACAATTGCAAAACTTTTACAGAAAAATGGAGATATAAAAACTATAAATGCAAATGAACTTAAAAAGGGAGATATAGTTTTAGTAGAAAATGGAGATATAATTCCAAATGACGGAGAAGTAATAGAAGGTATAGCGTCTGTAGATGAATCTGCAATAACAGGTGAATCCGCACCAGTTATGAAAGAATCAGGTGGAGATTTTGCTTCTGTTACCGGGGGGACAAAGGTTGTAAGCGATTGGCTTAAGGTTAAGATTACTGCAACCCCAGGAGAATCCTTCCTTGACAAGATGATAAATCTTGTAGAGGGTGCTTCAAGGCAAAAGACACCTAATGAAGTTGCACTTAACACAATACTCGTAAGTTTAACGCTTATTTTTTTAATTGTACTTGTTGCACTTTATCCTATGGCTTCTTATACAGGAGTTAAAATTCAGATGTCAACTTTAATAGCTCTTTTAGTTTGTCTTATACCTACAACTATAGGTGGTCTTTTATCTGCTATAGGAATTGCTGGTATGGATAGAGTAACTAGGTTCAATGTAATAGCTATGTCAGGAAAGGCTGTTGAAGCTTGCGGCGATGTTGATACTATGATACTTGATAAAACAGGAACAATAACCTTTGGAAATAGGCTTGCGGCAGATTTTATAACTGTTGGCAGTTCTGATAAAAAGAAGCTTATTGATTATTCCGTAATGTGTTCTTTAAAGGATGATACACCTGAAGGAAAATCCATAGTTGAGCTTGGAAATAAGATGGGATGTTCAATTGATAAAAAGAGATATGAGGATATTGATTTCATAGAATTTACAGCGCAAACAAGGATGAGTGGAATAGACCTTGAAGATGGTACAGAAGTAAGAAAAGGGGCTTATGATGCTATAAAAAATAGGATTAATAAATTAAAGGGAGTTATTCCAGATGATCTAGAGGAAACTGTGAATAAAGTTGCTAAGTTAGGAGGAACACCACTTGTAGTTTGTGTAAATAACAAAATTTATGGCGTTATATACCTTAAGGACACTGTAAAGCCTGGACTTGTGGAAAGATTCCAGAGGCTTCGTGAAATTGGAATAAAAACTATAATGTGTACAGGAGATAATCCTTTAACAGCTGCAACTATAGCAAAAGAGGCTGGAGTTGATGGTTTTATTGCTGAATGTAAGCCAGAAGATAAAATAGAAGCCATTAAAAAAGAGCAGGCAGAAGGTAAACTTGTTGCAATGACAGGTGATGGAACCAATGATGCACCAGCACTTGCACAAGCAGATGTTGGACTTGCAATGAACAGTGGAACTACAGCAGCCAAGGAAGCAGCTAATATGGTTGATTTGGATTCTGACCCAACGAAGGTACTTGAAGTTGTTGAAATAGGAAAGCAGCTTTTAATAACAAGAGGAGCGCTTACAACTTTTAGTATAGCAAATGATGTTGCAAAGTATTTTGCTGTAATACCTGCTATATTTGTATCGGCTATACCACAAATGCAGGTTATGAATATAATGAAACTTTCTACGCCACATAGTGCAATAATATCTGCTTTAATATTTAATGCTATAATAATACCTCTTTTGATACCAATTGCAATGAAGGGTGTTAAGTATAGACCAATGAAGTCAGAAGCTATGCTTCTAAGAAATATGCTTATTTTTGGACTTGGAGGCGTAATTGCTCCTTTTATAGGCATTAAAATTTTAGATTTACTAATAACTCCATTAGTTAGAATTCTTAATTTAGGTTAATTGAAAGGGGATAAGAAAATGAAATCAATAGTTAAAGCTCTTCGTTTGTGCATTGTTCTTATAATACTATGCGGAATAATTTATCCGCTTTTTATAACTGGAGTTAGTCAAGCAGCTTTTAATAAGAAAGCAAATGGAAGTATTGTAACTTATAGAGGTAAAGAAGTTGGTTCTGCACTCTTAGGTCAGAATTTTACGGATAAAAGATTCTTTAGAGGAAGGGTTTCTTCTGTGAACTATAATACCTATACTAAAGCTGATTTAAAGCCTGGTAAGGATGGAAAAACAGCTTATAGCGGAGTTGCTTCTGGTTCACAAAATTTAGCACCTTCAAATAAAGATTTAGCTAAAAGAATTAAAGATGATGTGAAGGATTTTTTAAAAACTCATCCAGGTGTAAATAAAGAAGATATACCTGCAGATTTACTTACAAGTTCAGGTTCAGGACTTGACCCAGATATAAGTCCAAAGGCTGCTGAGATACAAATACCAACTGTGGCAAAAGCAACTGGGATAAGTGAAGATAAGTTAAGGGAAATAGTTAAAAAATATACAGCAGATAGAACTTTTGGCGTTTTGGGTGAACCTAGAGTAAATGTTCTTAAGGTAAACTTAGAGGTAGCTTCTATGATTAAATAGTATTTTTTAATAAAGACAGGTGAAAAGTTTTATGAAGAAGGCAGTTGTAGGTTTAATTGTAATTATATTGTTTTGTTTAGAAGTGTATAAGGTGTATAATTATGGCAGTAGCCCGTATTTAGGAAAGTATAGATCGCCAAAAAGTAATACCACATTAGTATTAAAAAGGGGAGATAAATGTACTTTGGTGGGGAATCAGCTTAAGGAAAGTACCTATTCCTACGGAAGTTATAATATAAAGGATAATAAAATTACAATATATCTCAATAAAAACTATTGCGGAAGTTCTTATTTGAAAGGAAAATTTCAGGGTGCATCAATAAGTTTTTTTAACAAGCTGGAAAAGGAAGATAACATCTACTATAAAGAGTAATATAAGGTAAGGGAAGTTTTATGAATATCAATCAAAGACCAGATCCGTACTATCTTTTGAATCAAATTGAAAAGGAAGAAAGTAAAGCCATGAGAGGAAAATTAAAAATATTTTTTGGATATGCAGCTGGAGTTGGTAAAACTTACGCTATGCTTAGAGAAGCACAAGAAGTAAAGGAACTCGGTAAGGATATAATAATAGGATATATAGAACCTCATGCAAGGGCTGAAACTATGAGTTTAACTAAGGGCTTTGAAGCTATAAGGACAAAGATTGTAAATTACAGAGGAGTAAACATAAGGGAATTTGATATAGATAAAGCACTTGGAAGGAAACCAGAGATAATACTTGTGGATGAGCTTGCACACACAAATGTAAAGGGACAGAGAAATAGAAAAAGGTGGCAGGATATAGAGGAACTTTTGGAAGCAGGTATTGATGTTTATACTACATTAAATGTTCAGCATATAGAAAGTTTAAATGACGTTGTTGCTAATATAACAAGGATTTGTGTTAGAGAAACAATTCCAGATAAGGTTTTTGATGAAGCTGATAAGGTTGAGATAATTGATATTGAACCAGATGAACTTTTAAAGCGTTTTAGCGATGGTAAGATATACAAAAAGGAACAGGTAAAAAGGGCATTTCACAATTTCTTTACTAAAAATAATTTGTATGCTTTGAGGGAAATTGCTCTTAGAAGGACGGCAGACAGAGTTAATAATGAGGTCGAGAGTGCAAGACTTTCAAAGAGGGAAATAACTGTTATGCCGACTTCAGATAAAATAATGGCATGTATTGGACCATCGCCTTCTTCTCAAAGAATAATAAGAACAGCAGCTAGGATGGCAGAAGTATATCACTCTAAATGGGTTGCACTTTATGTTGAAAATACTAAGTCATCAAAGCTGACAAAAGAGGATAAAGAAAGATTGAATTTTCATTTTAATTTGGCAGAGCAGCTTGGAGGAGAAGTTGTAACTATATATGGAGATAATATAGTTGATCAGATAATACAGTATGCGGAGTTTAGAAATATAACTAAGATAATAATTGGAAAAAATCACAAAAAGACTAGCAAGGTATTTCACTTTTATGCTAAGGATATTGTAGATAAGCTTATGGACTCCAACGCCTATATAGATGTATATGCTATACCTAATTCAACTTATCAGAAAAAAAGAAAATCAAGCCTAAGTAATATTAAGGTTAGCTCATCCTTAAGAGATTTTATTAAAATGGCAGCTATAATTTTAATAACCACTGTTTTAGGAAAAATTTTTGATTATATAGGGTTTGCAGAAGCAGATGTTATTATGATATTTATTTTAGGTGTTATAATTGTATATGTAACAACAAAGGGTTATTTTATGGGGATAATTTCTTCTATAATTGCTATGCTTATTTTTAATTACTTATTTACAGAGCCAAGATATTCTTTTCAATTTTATGATAAAAGTTATCTTGCTACATTTCCCATAATGCTTATAGTTTCGTTAGTTGTTGGAACACTTACTAATAAAATTCAGGCTGAAGCTCAAAATTCAATTGCTAATGAAAAGAGAACCCAGACCTTATACAGAGTAAGTGCAAAGCTTTTAAGAGCATCTGGAGATTGTGATGTTATATCCGTAGGAATAAAATATATTTCTAGGCTTGTAAATAGGACTATTGTAGGATATCTTTCAAATGGAGGTAAGCTTTCTACTCCCTTTATATACAATCCTGAAAAGGGAATTAAAAATGATAATCTTGTGGGGAAAGATGAAAATGCATCAGCCTATTGGACTTTTTTAAATGGTAAGGAATCTGGTTCTGGTACGGATACCTTTTATAGAGCACAGGGCTATTATGTGCCAATAAAGGTTCAAGGAAAAGTTCTTGGTGTTATTGGTGTTTCATGTGCAGAAGGTTTTTTAAAGCCAGAGCAAAAATTTATTGTTGAAACTGTAACAAGTCAAATAGCTATTGCTCTTGATAGAGAAATTTTGTCTAAACAGCAGGAAACCTCTAAAGTTGAAATTGAAAGAGAGAGGCTTAGAAGCAACCTTTTAAGATCTATATCACATGACCTCAGAAGTCCACTTGCTGGAATTAAAGGAGCTGTAAGCACTATGCTTGAAAATGGGGAATTTATATCAGAGGATACAAAACAGAATCTCTTAGAAGGGATGTATGATGACACAGAATGGCTGATAAGACTTGTTGAAAATTTGCTTAGTATGACTAAGTTTGATGAAGGAAAAATGGAGATAAAAAAGGATATAGAACTTGTAGAAGAAGTAGTATCGGAAGCAGTGCAGAGAAGCTCTAAATATGCAAAAGAGCATAAAATAAAGGTCAATGTCCCTGAAGATGTAATAATGGTGCCAATGGATGGAAGTTTGATTGAACAGGTTATAATTAATTTAATTGATAATGCTGTGAAATTTTCTCCAAAAGAATCTACTATAGAGATAAAGGCTTATGAAAAAAGTGACGATGTAATATTTGAGGTTTCCGATAATGGTGTTGGTATATCAGAAGATATATTGCCATATATATTTGATAGATTTTTTACTAATGGAAGTAAGATTTCAGATTCAAGAAGAGGAGTAGGTCTTGGACTTGCTATTTGTAAATCAATAGTTGAAGCCCATGGTGGTAAAATTAGAGCTATAAATAAAAAAGGTGGTGGGGCAATATTTAGTTTTAATGTACCTAAAGGAAAGAGGGATAAGTGATGAATAATAGTCCTTATATTCTTGTGGTTGAAGATGATAGACCTATAAGAAATTTTATAACTGCGGCATTATCCACACAGGGTTATAAGTATATTGAAACTGATAAAGGAAATGAAGCTGTTGCACTCTCTATATCCAATCATCCGGATTTGATAATACTTGATTTGGGGCTGCCAGATATTGATGGAACTGAGGTAATAGAAAGAGTAAGAGAATTATTAAGTATTCCAATAATAATAGTTTCAGCTAGAGAAAATGAGCGGCAGAAGGTTGAGGCACTTGATATGGGGGCGGATGACTATTTAACTAAACCTTTTGGAATAAGTGAACTTCTTGCAAGAATCAGGGTATCTTTAAGGCATAATGGTGCTATTGGCAATTCAAAGGGTGAAGATATTAAAACTTTTCAGGTTAAAGCATTAAAGATAGATTTTGAGAAGCGAAAGGTAACAGTTGATAATAAAGATATTCATTTAACTCCAATAGAGTATAAAATCATGGTACTTTTGGCTAAGTACTCAGGAAAAGTGTTGACGCATAATTTTATAATTAAGGAAATATGGGGTACTTCTTTGGGAAATGAAACTCAATCTTTAAGAGTTTTTATGGCAAACTTGAGAAGAAAGATAGAAAGAGATCCAGCCCAACCGGAATACATTTATACTGAGGTTGGGGTTGGATATAGGATGATAGAGGAATAAATAGGAGAGCGTGTGCAAAAACATAATAATTGGATTCATTTAAATTAAAAACTTCTACATTTTTAATAAGTGTAGAAGTTTTTTAATATTTTATGAAAAACACGAAATTATTAATTTAGTAATATAGGATAACTATTTCATTTATAGAATTAGTTGTGTATATCACAAAATATAATGATTTTTTTAGTGCATTTTTATAAATATTCTCCATCATACTACATATAATTACAAAAAAGTTCAAAAGTGCTTATAGAATATGCGCATATAGTGATACAATTAATGAGATTAATTTTTATTATAATACTGATGGTTATTGAGAAAGAAAAGGGGTTTTATGCAATGAAAAAAACATTTAGAGATTCTGTATCTTTTAAAATTCTTGTTATTCCAATGATAATAATGTTTGTAATTATTACTATTATAGCATCAGCTTCTGTGACAATATCAAGAAGTAGAATATTATCGCAAATGGAATCAGATGGAATTAATATGGCAAATCAAATATCGCAGAATACAGAAAAAAACAATATTGCAGTGGATGCATTAAATAAGTCTATTGAAGATAAAATAAAAACTTTAGGAAATTTTATAGTAACAAGCAGCAACAAAATAGACAATAGTTATTTGCAGTCTTTAGCAGATCAATTTCAAGTTGATGAAATAAATGTAACGGATGTATCTGGTAAAGTAGTATACTCTAATTTAAGTTCATCTGTTGGTTATGTATTTGACAATAAAAGCTTAGGGTATCCTGTACTTAAAGGTGAAAAAGATGAGTTCATGGAGGATATAAGAAAAAGTGCCAAAGGTAACGATTATTATAAATATGGTTATATAAGTAACATGAGTGGTGGTATGGTTCAAATAGGAGTACTAGCCAATAGAGTGCAAAAATTAACTGATGAACTTAATACACAAGCAGTTATTGAAGATATGGTAAAACGTGATAAATCTATGGTTTACGCACTGTATATGGATAAAGATTTAAAGGTTCAGGCACACAGTGACAAGAGTAGAGTTGGAATGACTTTAAAGGATATTGGAAGTAAAGAGGCAGTTACAAAAGGAAAGGTTTATACCTCTCAGTACAAATATAAAAATAAGATACCTGTCTACGATATAATTGTTCCAGTACATAAAGAGGGACAAATTGTTGGAGCTATAGATGTAGGTATGTCTATGGAGAATGTAGAAAAGACGGTTTATAGTACCATAATAATTATAGTTGTTTTATCATTGATTGCATTTCTTATATTCGCACTAATACTTACTAAAATAGCAAGAGGAATAACAGTTCCGCTTAAACAGTTAGTAGGTATATCGAAAAGAATATCTGAAGGTGAATTAAGTAATGAGATAAATGTAAGTAGTTCAGATGAAATAGGTTTACTTGCAGCTGCATTTAAGAATATGGCGGACCATTTAAAAAATACTATTTCAGTAATAAAAACTGGAACCTTAAAGGTAAGCACAATGTCAGAGGAGTTAAACTCAAGTTCAAAGGAAATGACAAATGCTGCTAGTGATGTTGCACGAGCTATACAAGATGTGGCACAAGGAGCTACAGAAGAAGCAAATGACCTTGTTAATATATCCAGTGTGATTTCTAAGTTTGCACAGGAATTACAGACTATGAATGAAAAAATTTCAAAGGTAAATGAAAGTTCAAGCAAGACAGAAAGCAAAGCATTAAAAGGAAAAGAAGAAATAAATGTACTTTTAGAATCTATAAATGCTGTAAATAAGTCTTTTGAAGTAGTTGCTAGCAAAATAAATAATTTGGACAATAGCGTTTCTAAGGTTGGAAATATAACAGAAGCCATAGATGATATATCTGAGCAAACAGACTTACTTGCATTGAATGCGGCTATAGAAGCAGCAAGAGCTGGTGAGGCTGGGAAAGGATTCGCAGTAGTTGCAGAAGAGGTTAGAAAGCTAGCTGAGGAAACAAAGAAGTCAACAGAGCAGATACATAATCTTATTGAAGGTATAAGCGGTGAAACAAAAGAGGTAATATTAACTTCAAACAATGTTAAGATGACATTTAATGAGCAATCCAATATTGTAAATAGAACCATTGAAGCTTTTGAAAATATGCTTTCATCAGTCAAAGCAATAGCGCCTTTAGTTGATGATACCTATAAATCAATAGAGACTATTATGAGTTCAAAGGATATAATACTAGAAAAAATAGATTCAATTACTGCTGTTTCCGAGGAAACCTCTGCATCCTCAGAGGAAATATCAGCATCTTCAGAGGAAATGTATGCTTCTTCTGAAAGTGTAGCAAAGTTTGCAGGTGAACTTAAAGATCTATCAAATAATCTTAACGAAGAAGCTGATAAATTTAAAATTTAGAATGATAAATAATAATTCAAAGATGAAGGATTTTAATGATGAGTGGTATGTTAAAAACCTTCATCTTTGTTTTTATGCTTCTAATTCGTAATCAGGATTTTTAGAATTAGTGTATTTTTTATCAGAAGGGGCTTTAAAAAGAATAAATCCACCAACTAAGAAAAGAAATATTATACTTAACACACCTTTACGAGTTTCACCTGTTAGCTGTGTAACTATGCCTACAATAAAAGGTCCCATTATAGCTGAAAATTTGCCGAATATGTTGTAAAATCCAAAGAATTCATTAGCTCTTTTTTTAGGAACAAGTTTGCCAAAATAAGAACGGCTTATTGCCTGTATTCCTCCCTGAGAAGTCCCTACAAGTACAGCAAGTATCCAAAAATCTAAAGAGGTTTTTATAAAGTATGAATATATGCATATAAAGGAGTAGATTATTATTCCACAAAAAATCATTGTTTTACCATTAAACTTTTCAGCAAGATAGCCAAAAATTATAGAGCATGGAAAAGCTATAAATTGTGTTGCAAGAAGGATTACAAGAAGGGTAGAGGAGCTTATTCCAAGGTCTGAACCATATGAAGTAGCCATAGTTATGATTGTATCCACACCATCTATATAGAAAAAGTATGCAAGAAGAAATAAGAATAGATTCTTGTGATTTTTTATATTTTTTATGGTGTTTTTTAACCTTACAAAGCTACTTATAATTGGAGTCTTTTCTACACTTATGCCATGTATTTGTTTTACATTTTTAATCATAGGAATTGTAAAAACTGCCCACCATATGGAAGTTATTAAAAAGGATATTTTGCAGGAGGTTTGTATTGAAAATGGAATAACTTTTATTTGAGAAAGTAGTATTAAAGCTATTGACATTATAAATGGAATTGTACTTCCTATATATCCTATTCCAAATCCCATAGAAGATACCCTATCCATACTTTCGCTTGGGGTTACATCTACTAAAAAAGCATCGTAAAATATGCAGCTTCCAGAAAAACCTATAGAATTAATTACGTAAAAGATAAGAAGTAAAGTCCAGTGAGTGCTAGGAATTATAGAAAGAAGAGCAGTAAATACAGTTCCGAGAGCAAAGAATATTTTAAAAAGTTTCATTTTATAGCCTTTATAATCAGCAATAGTACCTAAAATAGGTGATAAAAATGCAATGATTAAAGTTCCAATTGAATTTGCATATCCCCAGTAAGCAGTAGAATTAGTTGAGGAACCAGAATACGCCATTTTGAAATACAAGGGAAGAATTGTAGAAGTTATAGCCATGCTATATGCGGAATTTGCCCAGTCATACATTACCCAGCTTTTTTCAATCTTATTTAAATTTTTCATATTTTCCTCCATACTAATATATTTTAATTTATTTTATCAAAGTTGAGTTAAATACATATTAATCAAAGTAAAAATTGCTTAATATGAAGTGAAAAATATTTAGAAGCACTTATGGTTTAAAAGATTAATATTGGGAAAACTAAAGCATATAAGCAGCTATTTTATCGTATTGGTCAAAGTTATTACTTATTTGAGGAGAAATGTTATGAAATCAAAAAGAGCAAATGTAATTATTAATATGTTTAAGGACTTTTTTAACAAAGAAGCATCAAGTGGAATTATATTAATTATATGTGCTGTAGCTGCTGTAATCATCTCAAACTCAAATTTACATTATAACTATGAAGAGCTATTCCATGCAAATCTTACACTAGGAGTGTATAAATTATATATATCCATGTCTTTACTTCACTGGATTAATGATGGACTAATGGTTGTCTTTTTTTTATTAGTTGGAATGGAGATTAAAAGGGAAGTTCTTATTGGAGAGCTTAAATCCGTTAAAAAAGTAATTTTACCAGTTGGAGCGGCTATAGGTGGAATGATCGTTCCAGCACTAATATATCTTATAACTAATTTTGGCGAGAGAACTGTTAATGGTTGGGGAATTCCAATGGCAACAGATATAGCTTTTGCACTAGGGATAATTTCTATTGTAGGAAATAAAAAAGCTCCTAAAGGTATAGCTGTATTTTTAACAGCATTGGCGATAGTGGATGATTTAGGTTCTATTATTGTTATTGCAGTATTTTATACAAATAATATACAGTGGATTTCGCTTTTAGCTGCAGCAATTGTATTTATACTTTTAATTACTGCTAATAAATTAAAGGTTAGGTATATTTCGTTTTTTATAATTTTAGGATTTGTTTTGTGGCTTTTTTTGTTAAGGTCTGGAGTACATCCAACAATTGCAGGAGTTATTTTAGGAATGTGTATACCTCTTGGAAAAAGTAGAGTGGAAGCACAAGAATCTACTACTTATAAATTTGAACACTTCTTAAATTTATTATCTGCCTATTTTATTATGCCAATATTTGCTTTTGCCAATTCTGGAGTTGTAATTAATGCAGGTAGTTTTAGAAGGCTTATAACTTCCTCTGTAAGTTGCGGAATTATTCTGGGCCTTTTTTTAGGAAAGCAATTGGGTATTTTTGGTGTTTCTTATTTCCTTATTAAATTTAAGCTTGCTAATTTGCCTTCAAGAGTTTCAATGAAGCATATATATGGAGCAAGTGTACTTGGAGGAATAGGATTTACAATGTCTTTGTTTGTGTCTTCTTTATCATTTTCTAGTGAAGCTTACTTGAATGATGCTAAGGTAGCTATAATGGTTGTATCTATAATAGCTTCAGTTTTTGGAATTTTGATTTTTAAATTTATAGGAACTAAAAATGAATGAAGTTGAGTATAGGAAAAGTAGAAATTATCTACATAAAGGGTACAGCCAATTTTTATTTTAATTGACAAACTATAGATTAGATTGCTATAATATAATTTGTAAAAATTAAATAGGTGATGAAGTTCGCCTTAACTATCTTTTTGATTAATGACTTCTACATTTTTAATAAGTGTAGGAGTTTTTTATGTATAAAAACCTAGTAGTATTAATGAATTGGATTGGAGGAAACATATGAAAAAATATTTACTTATAGGTGCAGGAGGGGCATTAGGAGCTATCTTAAGATTCATGATTAAGAGTATTAATTTTCATAGCTATAAGGAGGCAATACCATTAAATACACTTATAATAAATTTAACAGGAAGTTTTGTACTAGCGTTAGTTTCTACCATGGCTTTGGAAGATTTTAAGTTTGATAATGATATAAAGCTTGGAATTACAACGGGTTTTATAGGTGCATATACTACCTTTTCAACTATGTGTAAGGAGACAGTAGGACTCATAAATCATGGATTATATTTTTCAGCAGTATCATATATAGGTTTTTCAGCAGTATTTGGACTATGCTTTGCATATTTTGGGGTTATTGTAGCAAGAGAAGGTATTTCAACATTTTTTAATAAAAAAGTTGAAGATGATGATGAAGAAAATGTTTTGTAAGGAGGACTATATATGGAATATATTTTAATAGGAATTGGAGGAGCCTTTGGAAGTTTAACAAGATATAAGTTAGGAAGCATTATATCTAAAAAAACAAAATCTAAGTTTCCTCTTGGAACTTTTATAATTAATATAACTGGGGCATTTTTACTGGGGGTTTTAACAAGCTCAGGCATAAGCAAAAATATGTCCTTATTGCTGGCAGATGGTTTTATGGGAGCATATACTACCTTTTCCACTTTTATGTATGAGGGATTTAATTTATTTCAAGGAAGAAAAAAACTTAATGCTTTTACTTATATATTTTTAAGTTTAATACTAGGTGTTGTAGGATTTTACTTAGGGGAAAACATTATTAGATGGGCAGCTTAGTAGGTTAATTATTAAAGCCCTCGTTCCTACCAAGATTTACACCTAAATTTCGTAGGAACGAAGGGATTTTTTTAATGCAATGAAGCATTGCTACTTAGCATAACTTTTTATTTTAAGCTATCATAAATCATTTCTAAATTTGCTTTCATAGCTTCAATATAATTTTTTCCGTCTTCTTTACTTTCAATAGTATATATTTTTTCTACTTTGGCTCCAACTTCTTTTGCAAGCGTATTAGAAACCTTTGGACTTACCATATCTTCTACAAATACCGTTTTAACTTTGTTTTTTTTGCAAAAATCTGTCAACTCAGAAAGTCTTCTAGTGCTTGGTTCTCCTTCTGCAAAAACATCTTCTACACTTTGTTGATTTAAACTAAAATCTCTACAAAGGTATGCAAAAGCTGCATGACCTGTAACAAAATTTTTATTTTTTGTAGTTTTGAATTTTTCACTATAACTATTGTAAAGTTCGTCTAGCTGATTTTTGAAAGTGTTATAGTTTTTTTCATAAAAAGATTTATTTTTTGAATCGGCTTTAACGAAGGCATTTTTTATGTTCTTGGCTTCTACTTCAGCACCTTTTAGGCTAATCCATAAATGGGGGTCATACTCACCATGGTCTTTTATTTCATCTGAATTGGTATTTTTAATTATATGGGCTCCTTTTGAAGCTTCCACAATAATAAGTTTTCTATTATCTATTGCTTTTAAAGTCTTAGATGTCCATGATTCCATACCAAGACCATTGTATATGAACACATTTGCATCTACAAGTGCCTCAATATCTCTTGTTTTAGGTTCAAAGTCATGAGGTTCTGTTCCATTTGGTGTCATATTTATTATATTTATTTTATCCTTTCCTATGGCATAAGCAAATTCTTTCATTGCATTAAAAGAAACTACTACTTTTATCTTTCCGCTTGAAGAATCTTTTGAGCTGCTGTTCATGCAAGAAGTAAGCGAAAAAAGCATACATATAGATATAAATAAAATTAAACATTTTTTATACATTAAATCACTCCTAAAAAAATAGCTGCAAATAATTTGCAGTCACAATAATATATGATTAAGGAAAATTTGTCAATAAGATTTTAAAATGTAAAATAAAAAAATATAAATCTAACTACTCTTTTGTAATATTTTATGATAGTATATTAATTGGTTTGGATAGGGGGGATATAATGCTAGAAAGACAGCCGAAAGTGCTTCCATATGTAACTGCTGTAGTATCTTCAGTTATATTTGGATTAAGTTTTTTATTTACTAAAAGAGCTTTAAGGGTAAGTGCGCCTATAGAGCTTGTTGCCTTTAGATTTTTTACAGCCTTTTCAGTTATGACTGTACTCATAAAGGTTAAATTGATTAAGGTTGGCTTCAAAAATAAGCCAATAAAATGGTTAGGTATACTGGCCTTTTTTGAACCGGTAATGTATTTTATATTTGAAACCTATGGCGTCAAAAACACATCCTCATCCATTAGTGGGCTTATGATAGCCTTAATACCTATAGCAGTAACTATACTTGCAGCGTATTTTTTGAAGGAAATTCCTTCTATAAAGAGGCTCATTTATATAATTATATCTGTTTCAGGTGTTGTGCTTATAGTGGTAATGGACAATTCAAATGCATCCAGCAGTTCGGTAACTGGTATACTTTTATTGATGGGTGCTGTTATTTCAGCAGGCTTTTTTAATATAATTTCAAGAAAAGTATCTAGAACATTTACACCAGTTGAAATAACTTATTTCATGATGGGTTTTGGAGCTTTAAGCTTTAATTTAATCTCAATTGCTATGCATGCTTTTAATGGAAATCTGCAAGAGTATTTTACTCCACTTTTAAGCAAAGTATTCATTGAATCTATAGTTTACTTAGGAATAATATCTTCTATTTGTGCTTATTTCTTAATTAATTTTAGTTTATCTAAGCTAGAGGCATCGACAACGTCTGTATTTTCTAATATATCTACTATAGTATCAATTTTAGCAGGGGTTATATTTTTAAATGAAAAATTTTATTATTATCATGTTATAGGTTCAATACTCATTTTAATAGGAGTAATAGGGGTAAATTTGCCTGAAAACAAAAAAGAGAAACAATTGGGGAAAGATTTCTCAGAAGGTGATTTTAAGTAAAAAGGCAATTTATAATATATAAATGTAATTTTAAAAGGGGGCAAATTTATGCTTGAGGAACAAAGAATTCATGTAAATAGTAATGAATTTCTTAAAGGAGTTAAAGATTGCATACCAACTTTGTTTGGGTATTTAAGTATTGGATTTGCTTGTGGGGTGGTAAGCAAATCCTGTGGTATGACTGTGCTAGAAACTGTAGCTATGAGTACCTTTATATATGCAGGTTCTGCACAATTTATTGCAGCAAGTATGATCCTTTCATCAGCATCTATTACGCAAACAATTTTGACTGTATTTTTAGTTAATTTAAGACATCTTCTTATGAGTGCAGCAATAGCACCTTATTTTAAAGATAATTCTCTTAAAAAGAATTTTACAGTAGGCATGCTTATGACGGATGAAACTTTTGCACTTGCATCATCTGAAGGCAATAATAAAAGCAATATAAGCTATAAATGGATGATTGGGGTAAATGTAACTGCATATTTAAATTGGATTGCTGCAACATTTGTTGGAGCATGTTTTAGTAGTTTAATATATGACTATAAGAAATTTGGATTAGATTTTGCACTTCCAGCAATGTTTATAGGACTTTTAGTGTCTAGTCTAAAGGATAATTCTGAAGTTAAAAAATCAGCTATTGTAGTAGCTTTCTCAGCAATTATATTTATTGTAGCTGTAAAATTTTTTTCTGCAAATACAGCAATAGTAATATCAGCAGTGCTTGGAGCTTTTATAGGAGGTGTTGTTAAAAAATGAGTATGCGTGTTTGGTACATAATAATTGGTGGAGCTATAGTTACCATTTTACCAAGGGTTCTCCCGGTAATGTTGATTTCTAAAATGAAGCTCAATAAAAAAGTTGAAATGTTTTTAAAGTACATTCCAATTTCAATTTTAACTGCACTTGTGCTTTCTTCCTTAGTAATATCAAATAATGAGTTTTCAATAAATGTGCCGGTTTTAATTGCAGCTGCTATAACATGTATTACAGCTGTTAAAAAAAATAATTTGTTACTTACTGTAATTGTTGGAGTTGTGTCTATGGCTGTTTTGAGAATGATTGTTTAAAGCAAAACTTTAATATATAATATGAATTAAGAGATAAAAACACAGTTTGGTTGGTAGTCCAAACACATTATGTATGTCAGTAACCTGCCCTCGAGGTTGTCCATTCTCTTGAAATTGAAAATAAGCGAGGGAATAAAAATGAATATTACTTTAAATGTATTTTACGAAAACCCATTTTGGGTGGGCATATTTGAAAAAAACTTTGGAAATAGTTTAGAAGTAGCCAGAATAGTATTTGGCAAGGAGCCAAAGGATGCAGAGGTATATGAATTTATACTAAAGCATTATAATTCAATTAAATTTAGTTCTCCTGTTAAAGAAGTTAATACTGGCAATAAAAGAATTAATCCTAAAAGACTTCAAAGAGAGATAAAAAAGCAAATCCAAAATTGTGGTGTAGGAACTAAATCGCAGAATGCATTAAAATTGGAGTATGAAAGCAGTAAAAAGCAAAGAAAAGAAATAGCTAAAGCAAAGAGAGAAGAAGAAGAGAAATTAAAATTCCAATTAAAGCAGCAGAAGAAAAAAGATAAAAAAAGAGGACATTAGTAAAAATGCAGGTTGTAATGACCTGTATTTTTGTTTTAAACTAAACCCATAAATATCATTAGTAAATCTTTTAGTGTATTTACGGGTTTAGTTTATTTTTTATAAATTATTATTACTATTATAATGGCAATTACAGCTAATATAGCTGCTATGATAGCAATCCAGCTTGTTTTTTTTGTGGATACAACTGAAGCTAAAGGGGGATCATTTTTATCAATCCAGCTTAAGTCAACTTTATCTGGATTTTTTAGGTCACTTATCATTTCAGCAGCAGAATTATATCTTTCCTCTTTACGTCTTCGCAAAGATCTTTTTATTACTGCCCATAATTCTGGTTTAACATCATTTCTAATGCTTGTTAATGGTTTAATATCTGATGTCATATGCTGATACATTGTAGTTAAGGGATTATCACCAGTAAATGGAGGATTTCCTGCTAGCATGTGATACATAACACATCCAACTGCGTATATATCGCTTTTAGCACCTCCGCGTTCACCTTTGATTTGTTCTGGAGACATGTATTCCGGTGTACCCATAAGGCCGGAAAAACCTCTGTAAGTTACTCTAGGGGCACCTTTAATACTAGCAATTCCAAAATCAATTATTTTTAAATGACCATCAGAACCAAGCATTAAATTTTCTGGTTTTATGTCTCTATGAAAAACACCATGCTCATGACAGCACTGCAATGCTTCTAATAGATTGGAAATTAATTTTATTGCTTCATTAACTTCAAAACGACCTTTTTCTTTTATTATTAAGTCCAATGATTTACCATCAACATAATTTATTACTAAATAGGGGGGATTACCTTCGGAATATGCAATAGCAACTGGCAAATCAGGATGTGTCATGATTTTGCCAATAGAAATCTCTCTTTTAAATCTTTCATATACTGCAGGATCACCTAATTGTGTTATGTCTGGAAATTTAAGAACAACCTTTTCATTTGTTTTTAAATCATCACATAAATAGGTGCTAGCAAATCCGCCTTTACCTAATAACTTTATAATTTTATATCTTTCGTCAAATACAGTACCTGTCTCAGGTATCATATATAGCACCCCCTTATATTTTGACACTGTCTGTTTAAATTTAAGAAATCAGACATAAGTCGGGCATAAAAACCTTGTATATAGAGAGAGGGTGTAAATCATATTTAAATTCATATGGACTAGTGTCCACCTTAGATATGACTACACTGCTTTTTCCCCAGTTTCTCCGGTGCGGATTCGGATGGCGTTGTTTACATGGTAGGTAAATATTTTGCCATCACCAACTTGACCTGTTCTTGCTGCTTTTATAATAGTATCAATGACTTTGTCCACTACATCGTCTGTAACCACCATTTCAAGCTTGGTTTTGGGCAAAAGTGTAATACTCAATTCATTATCCCAGGCTTCAAGTTCCATATCAATATGCCCTTTTTGTAATCCACAGCCAACGGCTTCTGTTACAGTTAGCCCCTTTATACCAATGCTGCCGAGAGCATCCTTTACTTCTTTTATTTTATTTGGACGTAAAATACATTCTACTTTTGTCATATCAAACACCACCTTTTTATATACTATATCAAATAAAAAATTCAAAGTCGATATTTATTTTATATTTTTTACCTTTACTGTCATAATTGTCATATTGTCATAACCGCCTCGATTATTACTCTCATTAATTATTTTCTTTAAACCAACATTAGAGATATCTTTAGTTAGAAATGTTTTTAATTCATCTAAAGTTAAATGTTCTAATATACCGTCTGTTATTAAACAAAATATATCGTTAACCATAATGCGTCCTGAATAGAAATCTGCGGGCATTATTGGTTGATCACCTAGAGCTTTAAGAATAATATGACGATTAGGATGAACTCTTGCTTCTTCTGCTGAAATAAGTCCTAGCCTTAACAATTTTCCAACAAGGCTGTGATCTTTTGTTAATTGCAGCATTTTATTAGAACGAAGTAAAAAAATTTTTGAATCACCTATATGGCTAATAAAAAATTTATCTTGTTTTATTAGCAATGCGCTTAAGGTGCACTTCATATTTCTCATAGAAGTGTTACTACTTGCAAGATCATATACATGCATAGCTGTATTTTGAAAAGCACTTTTTAAGCGATCTGGTACTTTTGATGAATGCATGCCAAAATAATATTCTTGAAGGAGTACATTTACCGCTTCTGCGCTTGCAACTTCACCGGCCGAGTTTCCACCAACACCGTCAGAAATAATAAAAAGGCTTCCTAAATCGCGAAGTATGGACTTATCATTTGGTATATGGTATTTATGATAATCCTCATTATTATCCCTAACCTTTCCCATATCAGTACAACTTTGTACTAGGAAAGGGTCTGAATTTATATCTCTTTTTGATTTCATAATCAAATTATGCATTATATCACCTCCAGTATAAAAGCAAAGAGATACTCTTGTAAAGGCATTTAAAGAGTATCCTTTAAAACAAATTATTCAGTTACAATAATAGAACGACCTTGCTTTCTACTATTAAGAACAAAATAAATTGCTCCAATAGCTAACCATACAATTGTTGCTATAATTGCCGCTATAGCAGATACTTGAGTAGAGCCACCACCTGAAATACCTAAATAGAAAATTGCAATAAGCATGCCTATATTTGATATGAAACCAAGTATTGGAATTATAATATTAGTTAAGAAATTACGTTTTTTACTGTGGGCAAATGCTACTAATGCTACTAAATTTGTCATTCCATATAAAATAAATGTTCCTATATTTGATATTAATGTGACAGCAGTTAAATTTGTTACTGAAATAGCGCCAATAGCTCCTATAACAGCTGATACTATAGTGATTATCCATACTGCAGCACGTGGTGTTGAATACTTTGGATGCAGTGCTCCCATAACTGATGGAACCTCATTATCCTTTGCCATAGCATAAGTTATTCTTACGCCAGTATTCATACAAGCAAGAGTACTTCCAAATACTGCTATAGCGACTGAAATTGCGACTATTATCATGAGCACAAAGCCAGAATTATTTAAAAGTGCATTACCTGCAATTTTAACCATATCTCCAATTGGTGCGCTTGATGCTGCAGCTGCATCAATTCCAGTTTTATTTCCTATCTTATATGAAGTGTTTAACCATGCAATTGCACCACTGTATTCAAATATATAAAATATTAGTCCTTGAATTACAAGGGATAAAATTACTCCTCTACTTACATGCTTTGGAGACTTTGCTTCACCAGCAAGCGCTGTAGCCGATTCAAAACCAACTAAAAGTAGCATTGAAATAGTTGCTTGAAATAATATATTTGAAAGATTATGAGGCATTATTACAGAAGAGAAACTTTTATGGATAAATTCAACATGCTGTGGATTAATTACTCTATATATAATTGCAAGTATAGTAGTGAACACAAGTGTAACAATTTGAATAACATTAATTACTATGCTGGATAAAGTTGAACCATTTATACCTCTATATGCAACTGCTCCAGTTAATCCAGCAAATATAACTGCTATTAAAGCCTGACCGGCAACTGGAATATTTATTCCAAACTCACTGAAAATATAAGTTATCAAGGTAGCCATCATTGCAACTAATACACCTGGGTAAACCCAATAGTATATATGAGCAAACCATCCTATAATATATTTACCAATTCTTGACAAGTAGGATAGTTTTGAAGGATCGTTTCTAAGAGCACGACCAGCAAAGTAGTAAGAACTTCCAGTTCCAGCTTCAGGATATAATTCTGAAAGCTTAGAATAAGAAATAGCAGTTAAAAATGCTAAAATAAGTGCTAAAACAAGTCCTGAAAATATATCCATAGCTGTAGTTTTACCTGAGCTGTTTACTTGAGCTGCTTGCATTTGAAAGGTAAGCCACAAGAATGCTCCTGGAGCTATTAAAGCCATAGCATTCATTGTAACACCTGTTAAATTTAATGTTTTTTTGAGTTCTGTGTTTTCTGACATAATGTCACGCCCCTTTTTTAAATATTTTATTAATTTTTGGTGGTTTATTTATGAAATTAAGGATTAATTACTATATAATTTACAAAATTTATAATTACTACTATAAAATATATATTACCACTTTTATAAAAAATGCAATAAAAATTTGCAATATATCAAAATTAAAATGTATTTATTTATTAATTGTTATAAAAACATATAAAAATTAACAACAAAACATATGAAAATGAATATTTAACATTAATACTTATAAAACATAGCTATAGTTTTAAATGATATCACTAAAGATAAACCATCTTGAAACTTAAGGCTGTAAATATATAATTTATTCTTTGCTACAGGATTTTTGAATATTATATCGAATATTTACATTGAAAGTTGTAAATTAGTTTTTTAAAACTTTTATGTAATTAAGTATTGGAGGAAATAGTATGGAAAATATCGAACAGGATATTGATGTTGATTCTATTGAAATTAAGGATATAATAGATATTAGCCTGCTTCAAAAATTTCAAGATAATTTTGCCGAAAGCATGAATATGGCATGTGTAACCGTAGATAGAAATGGAGTGCCAGTGACAAAACCAACTGCATATACTAAGTTTTGTGAATATTTTATTCATTCAACAAATAAAGGCGATAAAGAATGTGCTAATGCACATAAATATGGAGGAGAGAGAGCAACTGAAATGGGCAAACCATGCATATATAAGTGTCATGCAGGACTTATTGATTTTGCAGCACCCATATTGATTGACGGAAAACAAATAGGTACAATTTTAGGCGGACAAATCTTAGAGCACAAGTTTGAAAAATCAGATTTGGAAGAAAAGGCTAGAAAACTAGGCATAGATGGAAATGGATTTTTTAAGGCAGCTGAAGAAGTTAAAATAATTGATAATAAAAGTGTTAAGGCTGCTGTTGATTTATTATTTATGTTTGCAAACTTTTTATCTAAAATAGGATATGAAGAATTGCAATTGAGGCAGATGTCTAAAAGACTAAAAAATGAAATTTTACAAAGAGACACTCTTTTAAAGGAAGCAAATGAATATAATGCTCTTAAAACAAGATTATTTTCAACGATTTCACACGAATTAAAGACACCAATAAATATAATATATAGCGCTATTCAATTGCTTGAAAATATGTATACCAGTGACGAAAAGTCAAATAAAATGGATTTGTTTCTTAAATATTCTGGAGTGATGAAACAAAACTGTTATAGACTTATAAGGCTTATTAACAATTATATTGATATTAATAAAATCGGGCTTGGGTTTTATAAGCTTGAAGAGAAAAATGGTAATATAGTAAATACTATTGAAGATATTACCATGTCTGTTGTAGAGTATGCAAAGTTGAAGGATATTAAAGTTATTTTTGATACAGATGTTGAAGAAAAAATTATGGCATATGATTCTGAAAAAATTGAAAGAATAATGCTTAATTTACTATCTAATGCAATTAAATTTACTGATATGGGTGGAAACATAAAAGTTAGTATTCACGATAATGAAAAATTTGTAATTATATCGGTAAAGGACAATGGCTCAGGTATTCCAGAAGATATGTTAGAGAAAATATTTGATGTATTTATACAAGTAGATGATTCTATTAGAAGAAATGTAGAGGGAAGTGGTATAGGGTTATCTTTAGTAAAGTCTTTTGTAGAAATGCATGGAGGGAATATTACAGTTGAAAGTAAGCTTCAAGGTGGAAGTGAATTTTTAATAAATCTGCCTGTTAAAATCATAGATGAAGATCCAAATATCAATAAAGATAAAGGAAAACTAATGGATATGGATAATAAAGAGGTAAAGATTGAGCTTTCAGATATATATCTATAAAATGTTGTTTAAGAAGGTTACAATTATATAAAAGGAGAGTGAGCAAATGAACAAAGAAAAAGCTACAGTAGGATTCATAGGAACTGGTGTTATGGGGAAAAGTATGGCTCTAAATATTTTAAAAAATGATTATAGGGTTTTTGTACATAATAGAACAAAATCACGAGCAGATGAACTTATTGAAATGGGCGCAGAGTGGAAGGATACACCACGTGATTTAGCATTGCAATCTGATATTGTTATAACTATGGTTGGATATCCAAAGGACGTTGAGGATATATATTTTGGTGACAATGGAATTATAAATAATGTAAAATCCGGTGGATATATAATTGATATGACGACTTCAAAGCCATCCCTTGCAAAGAAAATATATAAGGAGGCAAAGAAAAAAGGGGTTTATGCACTTGATGCACCGGTTTCTGGAGGAGATGTTGGTGCTAAAAATGCAGCTCTTTGCATTATGGTTGGCGGGGAAGAGGAGGTATTTAAAAAGATGATACCTCTATTTGAGACTATGGGAAGTAATATTGTTTGGGAAGGTGAAGCGGGTTCAGGGCAGCATACAAAAATGTGCAATCAGATAGCTATAGCTTCTAACATGATGGGAGTATGTGAAGCAATGGTTTATGCTAAAAAAGCTGGACTTAATGAAGAGAAAGTTTTAAATACTATAAAAACTGGTGCAGCAGGAAGCTGGTCCTTAAGCAATTTAGCACCGAGAATGATAAAGGGAGATTTTGCACCTGGTTTTTATGTAAAACATTTTATTAAAGATATGAAGATTGCCTTATCAGAAGCTGAGAACATGGGGCTTGAAACTCCGGGACTAAAATTAGCTAAATCACTATATGATAAACTTGCAGAAGACAACAAGGAAGATTATGGAACCCAAGTTCTATATAAACTTTTGGATAAATAGATATTTATTATATAGAGTACTTAAATACTATAACAAAGTCTGTAGGTAATTTTATAAATATACCCGGAAATTCCCTTTGTATTGCTGCTACTGCAGCGGTAGGACAATATATGGGAAAGGGCGATGAAGATGGCGCGGGTAAATGTCTTTCATATATAACTAAGTTGTCAACTTTTCTTCTTATAATAGTTGGTATGTAGATATTTAGAATAACCCTTGGATATTTGCTTGGAACGTTTTTAAAGATAAACCACTCTGAAACTTGAAATTTATTTATACCAAAATGCCGTCTTATTGGCATTATGGTGCACATGAATTTCAATAGTTGAAGCGGTTTATCTATAATTTAAATGTTCTACATAAGTAAAGCCTATATGTTAAGATGCATTTGATATTGGCGGCAACCAGAACATAGTTATTTTATTTACACAATAATCTTTACATAATGATATTTTTGGGCTTTCCATGAGTTTTTATAATAAATATTCACAGCTTCAGGCGTATGCTGAGATACTAATGGAACTCCGCTCATAATGGAAGTTATTATTGTAGAATGAAAAATTTTTTTGTTATTATCCTCATAAAAAATTAAATCACCTAATTCAAGGTCTTTTACATTTGAAATTTCTAATCCCTTGGTATAAGGAGAATTTATTTCTTCATTATTTCTTAAATAGTAGTATAAAGAATGAGCTACTGCCCAAGATACAGACCAGGTATCATCCATTACATTGTTTGGATTTTTAATATTATACCACCAACTCCAGCTGGTTCCATAATTCATTTTAGCACCACCAGCTAGAAGGCATTGAGATATAAAATTAGTACAATCTCCACCATTATCACCTATTAGTTGAAAATACCTATACTTAGGGTTTGGGGTTAGAGCATAGGTTAAAGCATAGGAAACAGCTTCAAATCTTAAGTATTTGTTTTGTCTTAGCATTACATATCTCCTAAAAGTGTTTATAGTAAAGTATATGAATGTTTATAAAAAAATGATATAAAAAGTGGATTATTCTTTGTGCCATAGAATAATCCACTTTTTTATTACTTTTGAAAATTTTTATTGCAGCAGGACTTTGTCTTTGATGAACAACAACTGCAGTTGCACGAACCTTTTGCACTCTTTTTCATATTTTTTATGAATATGAACAAAGCAGATAAAACTATTAAAGCTGTTATTATTAATTCAAATATCATTTAAAATCACCTCAATTAATTAAAATATTAAAATACCTATATTGTATACTATAAATGCAGCTATCCATGCTACACAAATTTGATAAACTATTGTAAATGCCATCATATTAAAGCCATATTCTTTTTTTACTGTACCAAGTGCTGATATACACGGTGGATACAAAAGTGTAAATACTAAAAAGGAATATGCAGTAACTGGAGTGAACAGTACTGGAAGCATATTGGGCAAATGTGAACCATATAGAACTCCCATAGTGCTTACTACTACTTCCTTTGCTGCAAGTCCACTTAGAAGAGCAACTGAATTTTGCCATGTGCCAAATCCAAGTGGTATAAAAAATGCTACAAGAACATGTCCTATTTCAGCTAAAAAGCTATATTTAATATCTACAAAACCACTGGTACCAAAGTGAGATAAAAGCCAAATTATAACTGAAACAGAGAAAATTATAGTTCCAGCTTTTTTTAAAAATCCCTTTCCCTTCTCCCAAGTGTGAAAAAGTAAGTTTTTTAGCTCTGGAAATTTGTAATCAGGAAGCTCTATTATCAATGGTTCCTCACCTTTTTTAAATAATGTATTTTTAAAGGATTTTCCTACAATAAAAGCAATTATAATTCCAAACAAGTATAATGAACCTATAACTAATCCTTGATGCTTTGGAAATAATGCAGCTGTCAGTAGAGCATATACAGGAAGTTTAGCATTGCAAGACATAAAGGGAATAAGCAGTGCAGCCAGTTTTCTATCTTTTTCACTTTCAAGCGTTCTTGCAGACATTATTGCAGGTACTCCACAACCAAAACCCATTACCATTGGAATAAAAGCTTTACCGGATAGCCCCATTTTTCTCATTATTATATCCATAAGCAGTGCAGCTCTAGCCATATAACCGCTGTCTTCTAAAATTGATATGCAAAAGAATAAAGCTAAAATTATAGGAAGAAATACAATAACTGAGCCAACGCCTCCAATTATTCCATCTATTAAAAGTGAACTGAACCATGGACTTGTGGAGGAAAACAATAAGTGCAGTTTTGGAATAAGTGAATCATTTAAAAGTGTATCAGCTAAATCTTGAAGCGGACCACCAACCCACGAAAATGTAAATTTGAAAATTAGCCATATAATAATAAAAAATGCTGGATAGGCTAAAAATTTATTTAAAAGTATTTTATCAATTATTTCTGTATATGAGATTATAAATTTATTTGATTTGCTTACGCATTTATTTAAAACCGATTCAATGTATTTATAAGTCTCTTTTTCCGATAGAAAGTGATATTCATTATCATTATTTGAGGATGTAAAATCTTGGTTTAATAAAATTTCTTTGATTTCCTCTATGTTTTTATTTTTTGCTGCTATTATAGGTACAACTCTTACATTTAATTCATAGGATAGTTTATCAAAGTTTATGCTAAATCCTTTTTTATATGCTACATCTATCATATTTAAAACCAAAATTATTGGCTTTCTAAATTCTTTTAGTTGCATTGTAAGATATAAGTTTCTATCTAAATTAGATGCATCAACTATATTGATAATTACATCTACATTTTCATTTAGTAAAAAGTTTTTTGAAACTTTTTCCTCGTTAGAATAAGTATCCATAGCATATATTCCGGGTAAATCTACTATTTCAATAGAATTATTTAGAAAACCTTCTTTTTTTTCTACCGTTACACCCGCCCAATTACCTACGTATTGATCGGAACCGGTTAGGGCATTAAATAAAGTGGTTTTTCCAACATTCGGATTACCCATAAGTGCTGCTGTTATCATCTCAAGCCTCCTTTAAAAATATATTTTTGGCATCCTTTTTTCTAAGAGCAATATTAAAATCTCTAATGTGAATTATAATAGGGTCGCCTAAAGGGGCAGCAGTTTTTAACTTTACTTCCGTACCTTCTATAAATCCAAGAGCAAATAATCGCTTTGATAATTTTTTATCGCCTACTATATTTTTTATGATTCCTTTTTCCCCGCACTTTAGATCATATAAACTCATTCCAACACCTCCTAAATGAAAACAATTATCATTTACTAATTAAATATTATCATCAAACTAAAGAAATGTCAATAATCATACGCGGGGTTTGGGCGGAGCCCATTATCCTTCTATAACCCAAAAGAACCTCTCTTCAAGCAATAAATAAAAACTCAAAGTAATTACAAACTAAGATCGCGGGGTTTGGGCGGAGCCCATTATCCTTCTATAACCCAAAAGAACCTCTCTTCAAGCAATAAATAAAAACTCAAAGTAATTACAAACTAAGATCGCGGGGTTTGGTTTAATAAATATATAAGAGTAATACAAGTTAAAGAAGGATAATGGGATTACATCCCAAACCCCGCATATGATCGTTATCCTTCTATAACCCAAAAGAACCTCTCTTCAAGCAATAAATAAAAACTCAAAGTAATTACAAACTAAGATCGCGGGGTTTGGTTTAATAAATATATAAGAGTAATACAAGTTAAAGAAGGATAATGGGATTACATCCCAAACCCCGTATATGATTATTATCCTTCTAGAATGCCAAATAAGTGAGTTCTTAGTAATAAATAAAAGACTAAAGTAACTACTAATTAATTCTATGCACAGGCTTGTCTATTTATAATATGGACGTGCAAAATATTATATAGTGAAACTAGATCAACTATTGAAATTCATGTGAACCATAATGTCCAGGACGGCATTTTGATATAAATAAATTTTAAGTTTCAAGGTTGTTTATTTTTACTCATATTGTAAAAGGGAATTGCAAAAAAACTTGTGGCTATTTTTAACATACATTATGAAAGATATGATATAATAATGTCATATTTTAAGAGTTAGTATTACAAGATTAAAATATATAAAGAATTGTAGCAAAATATTGGGGGTAAGGTTATGAAAGAAAAAATAGGAAAGAAAAAAACAATTGCATTAATAGCACATGACAATAGAAAACAAGCATTAATTGAGTGGTCTAGGACAAATGCTGATGTTTTAGGTAAACATATTTTATGTGGAACAGGTACTACTGCTAAACTTATATCTGAAGGTACTGGATTGCAGGTGAAGGGTTTTAAAAGCGGTCCTATGGGGGGAGATGAACAAGTAGGGGCAAGCATCGTTGATGGTAAAATAGATATGATGATTTTCTTCTGGGATCCTCTTACAGCACAGCCTCATGATCCAGATGTAAAAGCTCTTCTTAGAATTTCTGTATTATATGATATTCCAGTTGCAATGAATCAATCTACAGCAGATTTTTTATTGAAGTCATCTCTTATTGAAAAAGAATATGAAAATCATGAAATTGACTATTATGATAGAATAAGAAAAGATAATTTTTAAATATAGTATAAAAAATAAATGTTCCTAAAAAATTTTAGGAACATTTATTTTTTATACTAATATAGTGTTTTAAATTCATATCCAGTTGATTTTAAATATTCTATTATCATAGGTAAAGCTTTTGCTGTTTCTTCTTTACCATATGTATCATGCATTAAAATAACTACCTTGCTTTTATTTGCTACTGTAGATTTAACATGTTCTAAAAGTTCGTCAGCATTTTTTCTTTTACCCTCAGCATCAAAATCATATGCATTCCAGTCAATGCTTACCATGTTTCTTTGAGCAAGAACATTTTTAAAACTCTGCAAATTAGGATCTTTATAATACACTCTAGACATATAGCCGCCAGGCATTCTAATAACTCTTGTAGAAAATGCTTGTCCTAAAATTCCTTTAAGTATATTAGATGTTTTATCTACTTCACTCATAAATTGGCTGATATTTAGCACGTTGTTTGGGTATAGTAATTTAAGATTATGAGAATAAGTATGATTTCCTATAGAATTACCTTCTTCAAAAATTCTTTTAACTAAGTTTTTTGAATTTGGATTTTGCTCTATAACTTGTCCTAATAAAAAAAACGTTGCATGTGCATTGTAAATCTTTAGAGTATTCAATATTTTTGGAGTTACAGTAGTTGAAGGGCCATCATCAAACGTTAAATAGGCAGTTTTTTTACCATCTTCTTTAAAAGCATCTTCAACTTTTACTCCATAGCTTGGAATGTTTTGCTTTCTAGCATCAGATAGTGACTGAGAAGCATTGCTAGTAGTCTTATTATAAGCTGCAACGCTTAAATTAATTTTTGAACTATCTACTTTTAGAGGATTCTTTCTTGGTGATGTAGCAATTTTTGAAGTAGAGGTTTTAATTTTTTGTGTGCTTGTAATTTTTGACTTATTATTTAATGATAATAATTGTGTAAAAATAAATAATGAAATTAGTGCTAATATGCATATAAACAGCGGAATGATTTTTTTTATGCCATTATGCTTTTTTATGCTATTGTTTAACATTTAACATTACCACCTTATTAAATATATTAATTTACGACTATAACTATAATTTATCACTAAATATAGAGTATTTGGTTACAAAAGAAATATTTTTTATTACAATATTGTTACACACATATCTAAGGAATATAGATAATAAAAAGATAGTTTAGAATAATATGTAAAAAAGTGTCGCAATTTCAACTATTGTAACAATTTTTATAGAATATTTACCTGGCAATTTGTGAAAACTTATATTGTAAATTTAAATTATGTTTTTAAATTTATAATATTATAAAATCATAGGAGGAATTAACCATGGCAAGAAGCAATAATAGAAAATTAGTACCAGAAGCTAAAGAAGGATTAGATAAATTTAAAATGGAGGCTGCTAGTGAAGTAGGTGTAAACTTAAAAAAAGGCTACAACGGAGATCTTACTTCAAGGGAAAATGGTTCTGTTGGCGGCCAAATGGTTAAAAAAATGGTTGAGAGTTACGAAAATGATTTAAAATAATTTAGTAAAGACCCGCATTTATATGCGGGTTTTTATTTTAAGCTCTGTAAAATTTATATTTAAAGTAAAATAAGTATTTTAGAAACATTTTGGAAACAACTTTGTTAAATTTGGTAAAAACATTATAATATAATAATTATGATGTGATTCTTAAATTTATAAAGACTGGAGAATTTAGAATGAATAATAAACTAGTATCTATTGTAGTGCCTATGTATTATGAAGAAGATGTTGCTAATGAATGTTACAAAAGATTAAAAAGTACCATGGAACGTAATTCAATAAAATACGAATTGATTTTTGTAGATGATGGAAGCAGGGATGATACTTTAAATATTCTTAGGAATATCGCTGCGTTAAATAATAAAGTTAAAGTAATTAGTTTTTCTAGAAATTTTGGACATCAAATAGCTGTAACTGCGGGAATAAATAAAGCTAAAGGTGATGCTGTTGTTATAATAGATGCAGATTTACAGGATCCGCCAGAATTAATTCCACAGATGATTAAGTTATGGGAAAAAGGATATGAGGTGGTTTATGGAAAGCGGGTCAAAAGAAAAGGAGAATCAGTATTTAAACTTTTAACAGCAAAGCTTTTTTACAGATTTTTAAATAATATGACCAGTATAGATATACCTTTGGATGTAGGTGATTTTAGACTCATAGATAGAAAAGTTGCCGACGTTTTTAGTACTATGAACGAAAATAATAGATTTGTAAGAGGGATGATGAGTTGGATAGGTTTTAGACAAATCCCTATAGAGTACGAGAGGCAAGAGAGGTTTGCAGGAAAAACTAAATATCCTTTGAAAAAAATGATTAAATTTGCGGAGGATGGAATAATCTCATTTTCTCCTAAACCCTTAAAATTAATTGGCTTTTTAAGTTTTTCATGTATTGGAATTTCAATTTTTATATTCTTATATATAATTATAATGAAATTTATATTTAAAAATAAAATACAAACATATCTACCAATTACTATGATTGTTACATTTTTTAGTGGAATTCAGCTTGGTGCCATGTGTTTATTAGGGGAATACATAAGCAGAATATATGATGAAAGCAAAAAAAGACCTTTATATATTATAAATGAAGAAATAAATATGGGAGATAGCAGCAATGAATGTAAATGCATTAATTAATAAATTGATAAATTTTTTTAAGGTAAATTTATTAAGTATTATAGGAATACTTATATTTGGATTAGGAGAAACAGAGTTAATTAAGGTTATGCAAATATATTCTTTAGGAAGGCGAGGAAAATTAGCTTTACTGATTTTATTTTTAATGCTTTTTTGTTTTGTAGTTCATTGGTATAAAACTATATGTAAAGAAACAAGTATGAAAATTATTTTTATGATTATTTTAGCATTAACTATATACATAAGAATAAGCATGTTTAAGTACATGTCTGGAGACTATATAGATTACTTAAAGGTTTGGATAGATAAAATGAGGCAATATCCGGGAGTGGAATCTTTGGGAAAGAATATTGGAAATTATAATCCGCCATACATGTATATACTTTTTATTATATCTAAATTCAAAATGCATTCGCTATATTTAATTAAATATGTTTCTACTGTTTTTGACTATTTAATTGCTATATATGTATTTAAGATGATTTCCAAATTTACAGGAGAAAAGTCACTTTTGCCGTTCATTTCATTTTTTGCATTTTTATGTTTGCCAACAGTTATACTGAACAGTGCTATGTGGGGGCAATGTGATAGTATATATGCTTCATTTTGCTTAATGGGTTTATATTATACTTTGAATAATAAAAAGTATCTTGGAATTATATTATTTTCTACAGCTTTTTGTTTTAAGCTTCAAAGTATTTTCATATTGCCAATAATATTGGTATTTATATTTAAAGGAGAGTATAATATTAAGCATTTAATTTTGTTTCCTATAACTTTTTTTATAGAACTGCTTCCAGATATATTGTGTGGAAGACCCTTAAATGAGGTTTTTATGATTTATTTTAATCAAGCAGATTACGTTAAAATTCTTTCAGCAAATAGTCCGAGTTTGTACTCTTTAGTTGATAATACAAGTAGTAATTATGAAGCATTATATTTACCTTCATTATTAGTTGCTGCTACTGTTATGTTGCTGTTTATTTGCTTAATATATCTCTTTAAAGATGCGTTAGAAAACAGAAAGTATATAGAAATTTGCTTTGTCTTAACACTTATAATACCATATTTGCTGCCTAAAATGCATGATAGATATTTTTATTTAGCAGAGGTATTTGCTTTATTATATGTGTGTCTCAATAAAAAGAAGTGGTATATATTACCTATGACTGTTGCGGCTTCACTTTTAGCATATAGAAATTATCTGTTTTTAGAAAGAGAAAGTTGCTTTGCATTAAGATTAGGTTCTACAATGCTTTTAATTGTGATTGTACTGACGTTTAAAGATGTAGTGTATGATGAGCTTATTTATGGGCACAGTGAAATCTCTAAGCATAAACGTATATAAAGTTTTTATTAAATAATTCTATATCTAAATATTGGATGAAAATATTTAGATATAGAATTTTTTGATTTAAGAAAATCAACTATTTAATTACATAGATTTAATAGTAATCATCATAGTAATCACTATAGTAGTCATCATAATCATCATAGTCATAGTCATGATCAAAATAATAAGGCATAAAGTAATAAGGATTATAAAAAGGTCTTCTTCTCCTTCTCCTCCTCCTTATAGGACGATGATGATATTGCCTAGATTGTGCTTCATCATTATCTAGAAATGGACAATAAAAGCAAGGATTGGAGTTTGCTTCATATTCATCTTTTTCATCAGTATGTTCGTTAGAAAGTTCAGAACTATCTCTATAGATTGACATTCAATTCCTCCAAAAATTTTATTCACAATAATTATGATATTCAATATATAAAAAATTGTTACATGAAAACATTAAAGTATATATGTGGATTTTTATTTTACATTAACTAAAATATGATATAATTATGGACAAGAGATTATAAATGAAATGTGTATTGGTAAAGATAAACCACATTGAAACTTGAAACTATAAATAGAGGAGAGATTTTATGGATAAGAATGTATTATGGAATATAGAACAAAGAGTTAAAACAACTATAGATAACCTAGAAAAAAACAATATGGAAGCCTATTTCGTAAAAAATGAAGAAGAAGTGTTGAGTAAAGTAAAAGAGTTCATAAATGAAGGAGAAACTGTTGCAGTCGGAGGATCAATGACACTTTTTGAAACTGGAATAATAGATTATTTAAGAAGCGGAAAATTTAATTTTCTTGATAGATATAAAGAGGGACTTACTCCAGATGAGATTAAGGAAATATTTAGAAAAGGTTTCTTTGCAGATTCATATTTGGTAAGTACAAATGCTTTGACAGAAAATGGTGAACTTTATAATGTTGACGGAAATGGTAACAGAGTTGCAGCAATGCTCTATGGACCAGATAAAGTTATTGTAATTGCAGGAATCAATAAGATTGTAAAGGATGTACATGAAGCTATAAACAGGAATAGAGAAATTTCTGCACCTGTAAATGCTAAAAGACTTAACAAGACAACACCATGTACTAAGGTTGGACACTGCATGGATTGTAAAAGCAGTGATAGGATATGTAACGAGTATACTTTAATAAGAAGACAAGGCAAAAAAGGAAGAATAAAAGTAATTATAGTGGGTAAAGACTTGGGGTATTAATTATGGAAAAAATAATTACGTATTTGCTAAAAGACGGAAATGTAAATTCTGATGATTATTATAAGGATATATTTAAATTCACAGATGAAGTTATGAAAAATACACAAGCAAAGTAGATGAATTCTTGAAAAAGGTATTATATAGGTTTGGCTATGCTGTGCATGAAGTCTTATGAGCGGCTTGTAAAAAAGAACACCTATATTTTTACTATACACCTATAAATAATATTAATAAAAATAGCGAATATTAAAGTGTATAGTGAAGCTATTAAAATTCATGTGCACTATAATGCCCGGAAGCTGGCATTTTGGTACAAATAAATTTTAAGTTTCAATGTGGTTTGTCTTTAAAAGGTTAGATTATGAGGAGCATAATTATGAAAAAATTTATATTTGTATCAGACTTTGATGGTACTCTTACGGAAAAAGACTTTTACAAGATTATAATGGAAGAATATTTAAAAGAAGATTGTAAAAAATTATATAATGACTGGATAAATAAAAAAATTAAGGACATTGACTATTTAGGCTATGTATTTAAAAACATAGGTAGAAATGAAGAGGAAATATTTGAAGATATAATGAAAATATCATTAGATCCATTTGCTAAGGAATTTATAGAAAACATAAAAGCAAATGGTGGAGATTTTGCTGTTGTAAGCGCAGGAACAAGTTATTATATAGACAGAATGTTTGAGAATAAGGGTATCAAGGATGTGAAGGTTTATTCCAATAAAGGTGTATTTAAAGCTAATGGAATACATTTTGAACTTGATAAAACAAATGAGTTTTATTCCGATATATACGGAATTGATAAGGGGAAGGTAGTAAAAAAATTAAAAGAGAGTTACGATTTTGTATTTTATGCAGGGGACAGTGAGCCAGATTTAAATGCAGCTCTTATAGCTGATGTAGTTTTTGCAAAGAGCAGTCTTCAAAAGCTTTTGGAGGAGAGAAATAAGAAGTATTTTCAATTTGAAAATTTTAAAGAAATATGGGATAAAGTTAAAGGTTATTTAAAGGGGTGAAGACATTGAAAAAATCAGATCATAGAATTTCAATACCATCTATACTTGAAGTTGGAAAAGGAAATTTAAAAAATATAGGAAGCATAATAAAAAAAGGTGAGTTTGAAAATGTAGCTATTTATTATGGGGATGGAATATATGAGCTATTTGGAAGTGAAATTGAAAATTCTATAAGTGAAGCTGGTATAAAGCTTGAGAATATGGGAGAAGTTAAAAATATAGACTTTGAGGAAATTGGTGTTAAGGCTTTTGAAATACCAAAAGAAGTTGACGCGCTTATAGCTGTAGGAGGAGGAAAGGCTATAGATGCAGTTAAATATATGAGCTTTTTAAAAAAGATGCCTTTTATAAGTGTTCCTACATCCACATCAAATGATGGTTTTTCAAGTACAGTAGCTTCTCTTACTTTAAAGGGTAAAAGAACTTCTTTTCCAGCAAAAACACCTTATGGAATAATAGTTGATATAGATGTTTTGAAAGGAGCACCAGAAAAGTTTATATACTCTGGAATAGGTGATTTAGTTTCCAACATAACAGCTCTTTATGACTGGAAATTTGAAGAAGATAATGGCAAAACCTATGTAGATGATTTTGCAGTTATGATATCAAAAAAATCCGTAAATAGCTTTGTAAGAACTGAATTTAAAGGTATAAAGGAAGATTTATTCTTGAAAGAACTTGTGGATTCATTAACTATGAACGGAATAGCCATGGAAATTGCAGGAAACAGCTCTCCAGCAAGTGGTTCTGAGCATTTAATATCACATGCTTTGGATAAGTTTTTAGATAAACCTCAGCTTCATGGAATACAAGTTGGAATTGCAACATATATAATGGCAAAGGTTCAAAATCATAGGTTTCAAAGAATTAAAAAAGTGCTTTCAGAGACTGGCTTTTTTGATTATACTAAAACTCTTGAACTTAAAAAAGAAGATTATAAAAAAGCTATTGATATGGCACCAAGTATAAAACCAGGAAGATATACTTATCTTCATGTAAAGGAAAATCGTGATATGGCAAAGAAAGTTATAGATGAAGATGAAATCTTATCTAAAATACTAAAATAGATGTTATAGATTGAAAACAGCTAAATTACAAATTATATATACACCATAATTCCTTGAAAGTGGTATTTTGGAACATAAATAGTTTAAGTTTCGCAGTGATCTAACTATAGAATACATTATTGGAAAGTTTAGTATCACTTGCATATAATATAACTATAAATATTTTGGGGAGATAGTTACATGGATAGCAGCGTAATTCTTATATTTTTTTATATACTGCTCGTCATGCTGGTTATAGGGTTAGGCTATATGTTTTATTTATCAAAAGAAAAGGATATTGAAATAAAAGAAGACTATTTTGGACTTAATTTCAGTGTATTTAATACCATAAAAAATGAAGAATATAATAAAGAAAATATAAAGACTATATTTAAGATAATAAAAGATAGCATAATGTATGTTGAAGATAATTATAAGTTTGATATTAACTTAAGAAAAGAAAACATTGCTCTTATGATTTCAAAGGATGAAATAAAAAAGTTAAAGCTCAAAAGTAAAATAGATGACGAAAGCATAAGAGCTATTATAAGGATTGGATGCGCATTTATGCTTTCAGATAAAAAATAAAAAAACTCTTTACGATTCTATAATAAACATATAAAATAAACAAGAGTAATGGAATTAATTTCATTACTTTATTTTTGCTATTTACATTATTGATTTTGATAGTTGAAGCAGTTTATATATTGGAGGAGAACATGATGAACAATGAAAATACTTATGATGTAACGTCACTAACATCTCTTGAAAAACTTGAACCTGTAAGAGTTAGGCCTGGAATGTATATAGGTTCTACTGGAAGCAAGGGATTGCATCATTGTATATGGGAAATATTAGATAATGCTATAGATGAGCTTACAAATGGTTTTGGGGATACAGCTTATGTAATATTGAATGAAGATAAAAGTGTTACTATTATAGATAATGGAAGAGGTATACCTACAGGTATTCATCCCATTAAGAAGAAATCTGGTGTGGAGATGGTTTATACAGAACTTCATACCGGAGGAAAATTTGATAATAAAAACTATAAAACTTCGGGAGGACTTCATGGTGTTGGAGCAGCAGTTGTAAACGCACTATCTGAGTGGGTAGAGGTTGAAGTAAGACAAGGTGGAGCTGTGTATAAGCAAAGATTTGAATATGCTTATGACAAGGCTTTAAAGAGAAAAATGCCAGGAACTCCTGTTACAAAGCTCGAAAAAGTTGGAAATACCAATGAAACTGGAACAAAGGTAACCTTTAAACCAGACAAAGAGATTTTTAGTACTATAGATTTCAAATTTGAAACTATTGATGAAAGACTTAAGGAGCTCGCATTTCAAAATAAAGGTATAACCTTAGTTTTTATAGATAAAAGAAAAGAAGAAGAAATAAGAAAAGAGTATCATTCAGAAAATGGACTTTTAGATTTTATAGAATATTTAAATGAGAGTAAAACACCTATTCACAAGGAACCGATTTTATTTGAAGGAGAAAGAGAAATTGCAGGATTAAAGCTCTATGCAGAAGTATGCATACAGTTTACAGATTCAACTACGGAGTATATTGCAAGCTATGTAAATAACATACCAACTACGGAGGCAGGTACTCATGAATCTGGATTTAAAGCCGGAATGACAAGAGCTTTTAAAGAATGGGCAAAGAAATTAGGAATTTTAAAGGAGAAAGACAAGGAATTTGAAGGCGATGATATAAGAGAAGGAATGACAGCAATAATAAAAATAAAGCTTACAAATCCTATTTTTGAGGGACAAACTAAAACAAAACTTGGAAATAGTGAAGCGTACACTATGATGAATGACCTTTCTTATACTAAACTTTGTGAGTGGATAGAGGATAACAAGGATTTAGCGTCTATGATTATGAAAAACGCAGTAGATGCAGCAGCGAGAAGAGATAGAATAAAGAAGATAAATGATGCTGAAAAGAAAAAAATAGGTAAAGGGGCAGCACCTCTTGCTGGAAAAATTGCCGTTTGTACTATAAAGGATCCGGAATTGTGCGAATTTATAATTGTGGAAGGGGATTCAGCAGGAGGTAGTGCAAAGCAGGCAAGAGATAGAAGGTTCCAAAGCGTAATGCCTTCAAAAGGGAAAATAATGAATACAGAAAAGCAGAAGCTTGAAAATGTGCTTGGAAGCGAAGAACTAAAAATATTTAATGCAGCTATAGGCACAGGAGTACTTGAAAATTATAAAGAAGAAGATCTAAGATACCATAAGATAATAATAATGAGTGATGCCGACGTAGATGGATATCACATAAGGACTTTATGGATGACGTATATATATAGATATATGAGGCATATAATATCAAATAATCACCTTTATATAGCACTTCCGCCTCTATACAAAGTGTACAAAAATGCAAAGGGTAAGGAGATTGTTAAATATGCTTATAGTGATGATGATCTTGCCGAGGCAAAAAAGGAAGTTGGAAAGGGAAGTCTCATACAAAGATATAAGGGACTTGGAGAAATGAATCCAGACCAGCTTTGGGAAACTACACTAAATCCAGAAACAAGGACACTTCAGCAAGTCACTATAGAGGATGCCGCAAAAGCTGAAAAAATGGTTTCACTTTTAATGGGTGACGTGGTTGAGCCAAGAAAAAACTATATGTATAAGTACGCTGAATTTTAATTAAAGAGTTATCGTACTAAAACTTAATTTATATATGTTTCAAAATAATATATTTAAGGCATTATGAGACATTTATAAATTAATAGTTGAAAAGGTACTCTATATCTGGAAGGAATGAAAATATGTCAAAAAAAATAAATATACCAAAGGATAATAATATAGTTAGAATTCCAATAGAAGAGGCTATGCCAGAAAACTATTTACCATATGCAGTAGAAGTGGCAAAAGAAAGAGCACTTCCTGATGTAAGAGATGGGTTAAAGCCAGTTCATAGAAGAATTTTATATGGAGCTTATATGCTTAAAGCTTTTCCTGATAAGCCTTATTATAAATCTGCAAGAATAGTTGGAGATATACTAGGAAAATATCATCCACACGGCGATAGTTCTGTATATGAAGCCATGGTTATTCTTGCACAAAATTTTACAACGAGACATCCGCTTATTGATGGACACGGAAACTGGGGAAGTATTGATGGTGATAGTGCAGCTGCCATGCGTTACACTGAGGCAAGGCTTACACCTATAGCTCTTGAAATGTTAAAGGATATAGATAAAGGTGTAGTTAATATGGTTGACAATTATTCAGGCTCTGAACTTGAACCTGAAGTGTTGCCAGGAGGCTACCCTAATTTGCTTGTAAATGGTACTTTCGGTATAGCTGTTGGACTTTCAACTAATATACCACCTCATAACTTAAATGAAACTATAGATGCTGCTCTTCAATATATCGATAATAATGATATAACCATAAAAGAACTTATGAATTACATAAAAGGGCCAGACCTTCCAACAGGGGGGATACTCATAGGTAAGAATTCACTTAGAACTGCCTATGAAACTGGAGAGGGAAGAGTTACCTTAAGAGCAAAAACAAAAATTGAAAAGCTTGAAAGTGGAAGATTTGCTATAGTCATAACAGAATTTCCTTATAAGAGAAATAAGGCTAAGATACTTCAAACCATTTCGGAAATGACAGCAGATAAAAAGCATTCTAAAGTTCTTGAAAGTATAACAGATATACGCGATGAGTCTGACAGAAATGGTATAAGAGGAGTAATAGAATTAAAAAAAGCTGCTGATGAAAAAACTGCTGATAAAATATTAAAATATCTTTTTAAGAAAACTGAACTTCAATGTAATGTGATTTTTAATATGGTTGCAATAGCGGATGGTAAGCCAGAGACTATGAACCTAAAGACTATTTTAGTTCACTATGTAAATCATAGGAAGGATGTTGTGACGAGAAGAACTAAAAAGGAACTTGAAATTGCTAAAAAAAGATTTCACATAGTAGAAGGTTTTATAAAGGCTATAGGAATTATGGATGACATTATAAAAACTATAAGGGCTTCAAAATCTAAAAAGGATTCTGAAGAAAATCTAGTTAAGGAATATGGTTTTACGGAGGCTCAAGCTGAGGCTATTGTAGAATTAATGCTTTATAGACTTACAGGGCTTGAAATAAAAACCTTTGAAAAAGAATATAAAGAACTTGAAAAAATTATAAAAAAACTTAATAATATACTTAAAAATGAAAAAGAGCTTTTAAAGGTAATAAAAAAAGAGCTTTTAGATATAAAAGATAAATATGGCGAAGCAAGAAAAACTGAGATAATTGAAAATGATGATGTGGCAAAAATAGATGTAGAGGAATTTACAGTAGTAGAAGATACTATAGTGACCATGTCCAATGAAGGCTACATAAAAAGAGTATCCCAAAAGTCTTATTCAAGATCCAGTACAGATGTTAACGATATTGAATATAGAGAGGGAGATTTCAATAAATTCTTATTTGAATCCAATACCATACACAATCTTTTGTTTTTTACTGATGCCGGAAATATGTATAAAATAAAAGGAGACGGTATTCCAGAGTGTAAATGGAAAGAAAAAGGTGAAAAGCTGGATAGCATAATAAAGGGTTTGGATCTAAATAAAGAAAAAATAGTAGAAGTATTTTCTATGAAGGATATGGAGGAAGGCAAGTATTTTATTATTTTCACAGATAGAGGTGGCATTAAAAAGACTGGGATAGGTAAGTTTTTAACCAGTTATTCCAAGATAATGGCTCTAAAACTTAGAAAAGATGAAAATGTTGTAAAAGTTATAACTTGCAGTGGTGAAAGGAAGGAAAAGTATCTTGAAATAACAACAGAACTTGGACTCAATTTTAAACTAAAAGAACCTTCAATTGAAGAGGCAGATAGGAATGTAATGTCTTATACTATGTTTAATTTAAGTTCTGAAGATAGAATTACAAATATAAACTTTATAGAGAACTATGAAAGTAGACAATTTGAGGTGAAAATAAGTTCAAAGGGAATTATAAAAACAAATTTGATAAAAAATAACAAATCAGCTATAATTACATCAACGACAGAAAAAATTTTAATCTTCACAAACAAAGGAACAGCTATCAAGGTTCCAGCATTTATGATTGAAAATATTCCTAAAGAAGGCATAAGTGTGTCAACTATTTGTAATGATTTTGGAGAAGATTTTAAGGTAGTTGGAACTATTTCAGTAGAAAAATTTGATGATGACAAATATATTTATTTCTTTAGTAAAAATGGCTTTGTAAAAAAGACTTCCTTAGGTGAGTTTGATGGAGATTATCTTTCAACTTTGTGTTATAAATTTAGAAATGAAAATGATGAACTTATAAATGTGGAATTTGGAACTGAAATTGAAGATGATATTGTTTTGGTTACGGAAAAATCAATGTGTATAAGATTTCAAAATAATTCTGTAAATCCTATGGGTAGAATTGCATCTGGAGTTACAGGGATAAGTTTAAGTGAAGATGATTTTGTGAAATGTGGTTTTATGCTTAAAAAAGAATTTACTAAAATGAGCATTAAGTCTAAGCTTGGCGAAGAAAAAGAAATATTATTCGACAATATAAAAGAACAAAATAGAGGCGGCAAAGGAAAAAGCTTAATGGTTGATGCTCTTTTATCAATGAAGATTGAATAAAATTAAAATAATTTTTTAGGAGGGCAAGAGGGTAAAATGAATAAAGTTTTGTTGTTTTTAGCAGAAGGTTTTGAGGAAATAGAAGCACTTACTACTGTTGATGTTCTTAGAAGAGCAGAAATTGTATGTGATACTTGTTCTTTAAATGGTGAAAGCGTCATAGGAGCGCATGGTATAAAAGTTCTTGCAGATAAAACAATGGATTCTATAAATGAAGATGAATATGATGTGGTAGTTATCCCGGGAGGTATGCCTGGTGCTGAAAATTTAAGAAATAATAGCAAAGTAGTAGGTATAGTGAAAAAATTTAATAACGAAGGGAAAGTTGTTTCTGCCATTTGTGCTGGACCAATTGTTTTGGGAAGGGCGGAGGTAACAGAAGGCAAAAAAGTTACTTCATATCCTGGATACGAAAATGAACTTGGAAAATGCAATTACCTAGAGGAGATTGCAGTAAGGGATGGTAATGTTATAACGAGTAGAGGACCTGCTACAGCAATTTATTTTGCCTTAGAGCTTGTAGAAAAATTAAAGGGTGCTGAAGTTGTAGAAAAGCTAAAGGAAGGTATGCTAGTAAATTTTGTTGAACATAAATTAAAAAAGTAAATATAGGAATGAATAAAGCCTTCATGTTAAAGCATATTTAACTGAAGGCTTTATACTAACTTTTTTCAAGATGTGGAGAGATTTATTGATGAAAGAAAATATACTTATTAATGGAGTAAAAGTAATATATGAGCAGAAGATAGGAGAAATAACTTCATTTTGCATAGGTTTTAAAGCAGGTGCTTCAGAAGAAAAGGAAGAAGGTAAGTATGGAATAGCACATGCTGTAGAACACTGCATATTTAAGGGAACAAAGAATAGAACTGAAAAAGAAATAAATAGTTTATGTGATGAGATTTTTGGCTTTAATAACGCTATGACAAATTTTCCTTATGTTGTTTATTATGGTACAACACTTTCTAAGGATTTTGAAGCAGGGTTTGAGTTGTATAGTGATATAATTATTAATCCTAGCTTTCCAGAGGAAGGATTTGAGGAAGAAAAAAATATAATTTGCGAAGAACTTAAAGAATGGAAAGATGATAAAGAGCAGTTTTGTGAAGATGAACTTTTTAAGAATGCATTTGGAAGTGTAAGAATAAAAGAATGTATCATAGGAAAACATACTAACATAAAAAAATTTACTTTAGATGATATAAAGGAATTTTATAATAAATATTATGTTCCATCAAATTGTGTTATAAGTGTAGTTTCTTCATTATCGGAGGAAACTATAATGGAAATAATAGAAAAATATATGCTTGCTTTTAAAAAAAGCGGAAAAGTAGATCGTGAGTATGAATACGAAAGCAATAAGAGTGGACTATTTTACAGTAAAAGAGATATAGAAGGAGCTAGAATTCAATATATATTTCCAGTTCATAATTTAAGCAATAAGGAAATAAAGGCATTAAGGATATTTAACAATATTTTTGGAGAAGGAACGAGTAGTTTTATTTATGATGAAATAAGGACAAAGTATGGACTTGCATACGAGATATATAGTAAAATAAAAAATGAAGGTGGAATAAAGCTTTACAGCATAAACATGGGTACTTCAAAGGAGAATATAGCTAAAAGTATTGAAATAATTGATAATACCATAGATAAAGCAAAAGAACTTAAAGGATATTTTACAAATTTAAAAATAAAATCTTTGGAGAAAAGCATAAAACTTAAACGGGCACTACAGCTTGAAAGGTCTATTCAACTTGCTATGCAGCTATGTGTTCACTACATTATGTATGGTAGTTCAATAGATGTTTATTATGATTTGGATTTTGATATTGATGAGAAATTTATTATAAGGACTATAAGCAAAGTTTTAACAAATCCTTCTATTCAGGTTGTGGAGCCATAGCAAAGGAGATAAGATGAATAACATATTAGAGATAATAAAAAAAGCTGAGAACACTCATGAGCTTACTAAGGAAGAAATAGTTATTCTTTTAAAGGATGATGAAAATAGAGATGAGCTTTATAGAGCAGCAGATAGAGTTAGAAAAAAATACCTTGGTGATGAAGTACATCTTAGAGGACTTATTGAATTTTCCAATATATGCAAGAGGAATTGTATGTATTGTGGACTTAGACGTGATAACAAGAATTTAAAAAGATATAGATTAAAGGAAGATGAAATAATAGAACTTGCTAAAAAAGCAAAAAGCTATGGGTATCAAACAGTAGTCTTACAATCTGGTGAAGATGATTACTACACTGTTGATAAATTAAAGTATATAGTTAGAGAAATAAAGAAGTTTGATATTGCAATAACCTTGAGCTTAGGTGAAAAAACCTATGAAGAGTATAAGGCTTATAAAGAAGCAGGTGCAGATAGATATCTTATAAGAATAGAAACCACTGATAAAAAGCTTTATGAAGATTTAGATCCAGGCATGAGCCATGAAAATAGAAAGGAATGCCTTTATAATCTTGGAAAGCTTGGCTATGAAGTGGGATCAGGATGCTTAGTTGGTCTTCCAAATCAAACAATGGAATCTTTAGCAGACGACATTTTATTTTTTAAGGAAATAAATGCAGATATGCTTGGGGTTGGTCCATTTATACCAAATGAAGATACTCCACTTGGAAAAGAAAAAACAGGAGACTTCCATTTAAGTTTAAAGGTTACAGCAATAATGCGTCTCTTAATGGTTGATATAAACATACCTGCAACAACTGCTATGGAATCTTTAGAACCAGAAGGAAGATCTAAAGCTTTAATGGCTGGCGCTAATGTTGTTATGCCTAATGTAACAGAAGGTGAATATAGAAAACTGTATGCACTTTATCCAGGTAAGATTTGTGTAAATGATACTCCAGGCCACTGTAGAAAGTGCATTACACTTAAAATAAATAAAATTGGCAGATATGTGTCTGACACTAAAGGCTTTAGAAAAGGAAATGATAGAGAAGTAGTTTAACTATTATATATTTTTTTTAGAAGTAAAGCGTCCTTTTCAAGCATAGGACTTTCACATATTACGCAGCCTTTAACTTTAAACTTTATAAAAGATTTTATACATTCTTTAAAGGGAAAATCACTTTCTAAAAATGGAAGGTGATTTTTTTCTCCTTTTGGTCCATAATTTATACCGGACATATGAATATGCAAGTCATATAAAGCATTTTCTCCAAGTTCTTCCCCAACAAAGTTCAAAATTTTATCAAAATCCTCTTGTGATTTTAACCCTCCATTTTCTCTAGCATGAATGTGAGAAAAATCAATACAAAGTTTGCAGGTTGGAACAGCTTTACACAGTTCCACATTTTCTTTTAAAGAACCAAATTGAGAACCCTTTCCCGTAGTTTCCAGCCTGTAATCTATGCCTATAGAAGGAAGCTTTAAAAGGTTATCCTTGATTGTACTAAAGGTCTCTTCCTTAGAATCCTTTAAATAAAAACCAGGGTGGAATACAAGGCTTTTTCCATGAACACTTTTTAAAGCCTCTGCTCCTTTTATTATTCTTCCTATAGAAGCTTCTTGCTTTTCTAAATCATCTGCATTTAAATTTATGAAGTATGATCCGTGAGCAGAAAGATAAAGGTTATTTTTATCCTTGGATTTAAGAACATCATCCTTATTTTTTGAAGTTATATTTACGCTCCTTACGAAAGGGAGTTCCATAGCATCAAGGCCAATGCTGCTTAAATAGTCTATGCCGGTTTTATATGTAAATTTGGTGTCTCCATTTCCTATTGGAATACCAGAAATTCCAAATAAAAGTTTATCCATTACATCATCTCCTATAGATAAACCGCTTCAACTATTAAAATTCATATGCACCATAATGCCCAGAAGATGGCTTTTAGGTACAAATAAATTTCAAGGTGGTTTATCCTTTTAATTAAGTGAAAGAAGTTGTGTTATAGATAAATCGCTTCAACTATTGAAATTCATGTGCACCATAATGTCCAGAAGATGGCATTTTGGCACAAATAAATTTCAAGTTTCAAAGTGGTTTATCTTTAGCAAATCTTTCACTTATTGTACCACAAAATTACTTACATGTATTACAGTAATCCTTTAAAATACCGTTTAGTATATGGATATGAACTTCCTCGTCGGATATGATCTTTTCTAGTACCTTTTTTATATACTTATCATCTATTTGAAGTAATAAATTCTTGTAACCCCTTATTGCTTCTTTTTCCCCCGATATATCTGACTCTATTTTTTTACATAACAAGTTATTGTCTTTATCGAGTGCATCATTATAAAAATATGCTAATTTACCTGCCATAAACCAATTTCCCATGCTGTCGCAAAAAACTGGATTTCCGCCTAATTTATTTATTAAACTTGAAAGTGTATCTAGATGCCTCATTTCTACAATAGCTATACACATTAAAGTTTTTGATACACGCTCATTTTCTATAGTTTCATGATGATATATATATTGAGTTATAGCTTGAAGCTCACTGGTTATGCTAGAGGCGTAGGGCTCATGTAATAAATTTGCATAAGCTATATTAGGTTTTTCAACCTTTATTTCTGGAAAAGGTATATCAGATTGACACGACAAGGAATTCATGAAATTATCCATAGACAATTTTGAATTCTTTGAGTTTCCCATGGTTTATTTCCCCCTTGTATATAAATTCACTACATTAATATAATATTAAAATTGTAATAATGTGGTTACTGAAAAAAATACAAGTAAAATAATTAAGTTTTAGTTATAAAATATGATAAAAATATTATAGACTTCTGGCAAAATGGAAGATGTAAGATTATCTATGTTACAGGAAGCTACAGATGCTATATTTGTGCAGGCCGGAGATTTAAGTAAGCAATCACTTGGTATTCTTAACTCATAATTATAATGAAAAATAAGCTATAAAACTAATTTAAAATAGTTTTATAGCTTATTTTTTATCTAAGTACTTTAAGAGCTTCTGATACTTTTCTCGCAAAATTTAATGGGTTTTCAATTGACTGAAAATGAACATACATTAATCTAGGATTATCATATATCCAATGGGTATGAACTGCAGAAATATCTATTCCATTCCTCCTAAGAATAGTTAAAAATCTGTTAAGCTCTTCTTGAAGGACAACCGTTTCAGCTAAATTTAAAGCTCTTCCAGAGGAATCCACACTTTGGTATGAAATTTCAGCACCAAGAAATGTTTCAATAGGTTTACCAGATATACTAGCTTTTAAATTTTTTCTTTTTACTTCTACCATACAGTGGGTAGGCATAGATTCAACAACCTTACCGCCAAGGATACTTGCAAATTGTTGGCATAAGGGAGCTCTAGCCTCTGAAGTTGCTTCTATTTCAGGTTCTTCTTGTAAATCTACATCAGAATCTTCTCTCATAAGATTTTTCATATATGGGCAATATCCGTAGTCATTTGATATATACATTATTAAGTTAACCTCCTAAAAATATAACCACTTATAATTTATGAGAGATTATAACATAGTGTGACTACTTTAACTTTGTTCCTTTTTCATCTTGTATTATTAGTCCCTTTTTCATGAGGCCGCCTAATGCGTTTTTAAAGTAATTTTTGCTTTCATGAAAGGTTCTCTTTATGTCTTCTGGTGAACTCTTATCATTATAAGGCATAGAGCCGCCGTGAGCCTTTAAGTATTCACATATTTTATCTTCTAATTCAAGTCTTTCATTTTTAGGAGATTTTCTAGGAGTTAGAGAAAGTCTTCCGTCTTCAAATAATTTTTTTACTCTAAGAGTAAGCTTTTCGCCGGGGTAAAGTCTATTGTAGTATTCATTTTTTAATATAACACCATCAAACTTGTTTTCTACAGCAACCATGGCACTTCCATTTGTTTGAAAGCCATATACGATACCAGTGACGTCTTTATTAAGCATATTATCATCAGCAGGTTCGAGATAATTACTAATATTTGTTGTTGCGGCCAGCCTTCCAGTTTTGTCTACATAAACGTAAAAAAGGTAAAACTTATTTGGCTCTAATATGTAATTTTGCTCTTTTATTGGAACAAATAAGTCTCTTTCAAGACCGATATCAAGGAAAGCACCTATTTTTGTGTTTGATATTACCTTTAAATAGGCAATATCTGATACTTTTGCATAAGGTTCTCTTAAAGTGGCTATTAGTCTATCCTTGGAATCCCTATAAATAAACACCTTTAAGGTATCGCCTATGTTTACTTCTTTATCTTTAACATCTTTTATTGGTAAAAGTACATCGTCACTTGTATTTCTAGTTTCAGCATCTAAAAAAAGGCCAAAATCACTTTTTCTTGCAACTTTGAGTTCGTTATATTCACCGATTTTTATCAATTTATAATCCTCCTTGAAAGTTATCTCTAATAAAATTGTGCTATATCATTTTAACATATTTTTGGATAAAAGTATAAAGTGATAAGTAAAATCCTATTCTTCATTAAATATCATATTTGCACCAGGAAAGGGTTTTAATGCCCTTGGAAGAATTCCTTGAACATAAGCAATTAAAACACCGTAATTTACTATAGGTACATTTTGGGCTCTGGCTTCGTTAATTCTAAACATCATTGCTTTTCTATTAAGCATACATCCTGCACAATGTACAATAAGTGCATAATCCTTTATGTTTTCAGGAAAGGAAAAGCCACTTGAAAAATCAAATTCAAGTTTTTTGCCTGTTTTTTGTCTAAGCCATCTTGGAATTTTAACCTTACCTATATCGTCTGACTGTCGGTGATGAGTGCAGGCCTCTGAAATGAGAATTTTATCTCCATTCTTTAAATTTTCAATTGCTTTTGCACCTTTTACAAGTTCTGTTAAATCACCTTTATGTCTTGCCATTAGTATAGAGAAGGAGGTCATCAAAATATCCTTTGGTGTATCTGCAGATACCTTTAAAAACACCTGTGAATCTGTTATAACCATTTTTGGTTTTTTGGAAAGGCCAGCTAAGGTTTCTCTAAGTTCAAATTCCTTAGTTACAATTGCCATTGCATCGCTTTCAAGAATATCCCTTATGGTCTGCTGCTGAGGAAGTATAAGCCTGCCTTTTGGTGCTGCTTTATCTATAGGAGTTACAAGTATTACAAAGTCAGAAGGGGAAATCAAATCTCCAACAATTTTAAATTTATCTTCATTTTCTGGTACTAGTTTTATTATAGCACTCTTAAGCTCTTTTATACCTTCGCCGGTGAAAGAAGAAACAGAAACAAATGAAATTCCAGTTTCTTTTTCATATAGAGGAATATTAATTTTAGTTTTATCTAATTTATCTATTTTATTTAGGACACCTATTATTGGTATGTTTTTTGATTTGATTTTTGATAGCATATCCTTATCATAATCCGTTAGTCCTTTTGTACCATCTATTATCATCAATGCAATATCAGTTTTATTTAAGACCTCTAGAGTTTTTGCTTTTCTAAGTTCACCTAGATTACTTTCATCATCAAGACCAGCAGTATCTATTAGCATCACAGGACCAATAGGCAAAAGCTCCATTGCTTTGTATACTGGATCTGTAGTTGTTCCCTTAACCTCTGAAACTAAAGCTATATTTTGGGAAGTTATTGCGTTAATTATACTTGATTTACCTGCATTGGTTTTTCCAAATAAGGCTATATGTAATCTGTCACCCTTAGGTGTGGAATTAAGTTCACTCATTTTATCACCTCTAATTAATTTTTAACGCCTGGTATTCCAGGCTTTGTTATTTCATAAGGATTTAATATTTCCTCTATAATTTCTCTTGGTAATATGTTTTCTGAAATAAGAATTTCTTTAATGGTTTTATTTTCTTTTATTGACTTTTGAGCAATTTCTGAAGCTTTTTTATAGCCAATATGATGTACTAAAGCTGTAACTACAGAAGTTGAGCTTTCCAAGTTTTTTTTGCACTTTTCTTCATTAACATTAATGGAGCTAATGCATTTATCCTCAAATATTCTAACTGCATTTGTAAGTAGTTCAAGAGATTCAAGAAGACTTTCACAAATAAGTGGGGAAAATGCGTTAAGCTGAAGCTGTCCCTGAGAAGCTGCTAAGGTTATGGCTGTATCGTTTGCTATAACTCTCATTGAAACCTGAGCTGTCATTTCACATATAACTGGATTTACTTTTCCAGGCATAATTGATGAGCCGGCTTGCACTTCTTGAAGTTTATATTCTCCAAATCCGCCATTAGGACCACTGGCAAGAAGCCTTAAATCATTTGAAATTTTCATTAGATTAACGGCAGCTGATTTTAAAAGGCCAGAAACTTCAACGAATACATCCATGTTTTGAGTAACATCCATCATGTAATCACTTCGTGAAAGACCAAGGCCAGTTAAGTCTTGAATAACATCGGTTACAGTAAATATATACTTTTCCGAAGCATTAAGTCCTGTGCCCATAGCAGTTCCGCCAAGATTTATTTCTCTTAGCCTTTCTTCAACCTTATATATTCTCCATCTATCCCTTGAAATAGCTTTTGCATATGCACCAAACTGCTGACCTACCATCATAGGGAGGGCATCCATAAGCTCAGTTCTTCCAAGAGTTATTATATCAGAAAACTTATCCTCCTTAATTTGGAGTGATTCTTGAAGCTTTGAAAGAGCATCTGCAAGAGGTCTTAGGAGTTTTATTGATGCAATTCTAAGCGCAGTAGGATATACATCATTTGTTGATTGAGACATATTTACATCTTCAATAGGTCTTACTATGGAGTAATCTCCTTTTTCTCCACCAAGTAGTTCTATAGCTCTATTTGCAATAACCTCATTGACATTCATGTTTGTGGAGGTTCCAGCACCACCTTGAAGAAAATTTGTTATGAATTCATTTTCTAAATTTCCTTCAAGTATTTCGTCGCAAGCTTTTATTATAGCATCAGCCTTTTTATTAGGCAGTTCCTTCAATTTTTTATGTGCTATTGCGGCAGCCTTTTTTATGGTTACAATAGCATAAATTAAGTTTATATTAACCTTTTTATCATTTATATTAAAATTTGCTTCAGCACGTTTGGCATTTATGCCGTAATATGCACTTTCTGGAATTTCATCTTCTCCAAGTAAATCTTTTTCTAATCTAAAATTCAAATTAAAGCCTCCTTGAAGTATTTTATAAATTTTAGTTCCATTTTAACAAAGTTTAGTGGGATTAACAACCAACAATATATTGACACAAATATTAATATGATATAGAGTTAACTTAGGTGTTGAGATTAGGATATGGTTTAACCTTCAAATGTAATAATTTGTAATATTTTATTTTCTAAAATATTAAAATGAAAAATATGGATAAATAGTATGTCTATGGTATGATAAATAACAACTAAAAAGTAGGTGAAAAAATTGTTATCTATTATAATTCCTGTGTACAATGAAAGGCAAAACATAAAAGAATTAGTTACGAGAATAGAAAATGCACTTAAAGATAATAACTATGAAATTATATTTGTGGATGATAGTAATGATGAAACTACGAATATAATAATGAGTTTAGCGAAACAAGATGATAAAGTTAAATTGATACACAGAGAAGGCAAAAAAGGACTATCTTCTGCTGTAATTGAAGGATTTAAAATGGCAAGAGGTGATGTGTTTGCCGTAATGGATGGAGATTTGCAACATCCGCCAGAAATAATGCCAATTATGTTATCCAAAATTAATGAAGGCGCAGATATAGTGATTCCAAGCAGATTTATTGAAGGTGGGAGTGATGGAGGCTTAAATTTGTTTAGGAAGCTTGTTTCTGGAACAGCAAGATATATGGGAAAGCTGCTCTTTAAAAAGCTCAGGAAGGTTTCTGATCCTACCAGTGGGATATTTATGTTAAAAAAGTCTATTATAAATGATAAAAAATTAAGTGATATAGGATGGAAAATATTAATTGAAATACTTGTTATGGGTGATTATAATAATTTAGTTGAAATCCCATATGGTTTCGATACTAGGAATTCTGGAGAGTCAAAAATGAATGCTTTTGTACAGGCTCAATATTTAAAACACTTACTTAGCTTGATTTTAAGAACCAAATTTAATATAAACAGGAATAATTATTAATATTATTGCATTTTTAAACACCATATGTTAATATATTATTTATAAAACAGATAAAAAATTGACAAAATAATATATTGTTTACAGAGGTGTTTGATAATATGAAAAAGGTTTTGGCAATGATGGTATCTTTATTCATGATGGCAGCTATTTTTTCTGGTTGTGGGCAAAAGAGCTCTACGGATGATTCTCTGGAGAAAGTAAAAAAAGCAGGAGTACTTCTTGTAGGCATGCATGATGATTATCCGCCAATGGAGTTTAGAAATGAGGGCGATGAAAAAGTTGGGTTTGAAGTTGACCTAGCTAAAGAATTAGGCAAAAAAATGGGAGTCAAAATAAAATTTGTTTCAAATGCTTGGGATGGAATTTTCCTTGCACTTAACTCTAAGAAATTTGATGTTATAATGTCAACTGTAAGTATTACGGATGAAAGAAAAAAGACAATGCTCTTTTCGGAGCCTATAGTGTATGGTGGTAATGCTATATTTGTAAAAGCAGATAACACGAGTATAAAGAATGAAAAAGATTTTCCAGGAAAGACTATAGGATGTGAAGCAGGAAGTACTGCACAGGACATAGTATCAAAGATATCAGGGCTAAGAGACCTTAAAAAATATAATGCCGCACCAGATGCGTTTATTGACCTCAAGAATGGCAGAATCTCAGCAATAGTTACGGATCCAATGGTAGGTGACTATTACAGTGCTAAAGAAAAAGGAGTTTATAAAAGACTTAAATCAACTTTAAACAAAGAACCTATAGGAGCTGCTTTTAGAAAAAATGACAAAGCACTTAGGGATGAATTTAATAAAGAATTTAACGCTTTAAATAAGGATGGTACCTTATCTAAACTTTCTACTAAATGGTTTGGATATGATATATATAAATAAAAAGTTTTATAATTGATAGGGAGATAAGCTCTATCAATTTTTTTTGTAATATAAGTTACAAAAGTATGATAGAATTAGGTATAAGTTCTACAGAAAGATGGAGGAAAGTTAATGAAATTTAAAGTTGGTGATGTTTATTTTGGATTTAAACTCGAAGATGAAGTAAGTATAGATGAAATAAAGTCCATTGGAAGAGTGTTTACACATGTTAAAAGCGGAGCTAAGCTTGTGAGTCTTGAAAATGATGATGATAATAAAACATTTTCAATAACCTTTAAAACTCTTCCCCAAAACAATAAGGGAATACCACACATAATGGAACATTCGGTATTATGCGGTTCGAAAAAATTCCCTGTTAAGGAACCATTTGTAGAAATTTTAAAAGGATCGCTAAACACTTATTTAAATGCAGCAACTTATCCAGATAAAACAGTTTACCCTGTTGCAAGCAGAAATTATAAAGATTTTAGAAATTTAATGGATGTTTATCTTGATGCTGTTTTTTATCCAGCTATATATGAAAAGCCTGAAATATTTATGCAGGAGGGATGGCATTATGATATTGATGACAGCAGTGGAGACTTTGATTATACAGGAATAGTGTACAATGAAATGAAAGGTGCATATTCTTCTCCAGTATCGACTCTTTTGAGAACTGTAGATGAAACACTTTTTAAAGATAATATATATAAATTTGATTCCGGTGGAAAACCAGAAGAAATAGTTAAGCTTTCAAGGGCTGAGTTTATCAAATTCCACAGGGAATATTATCATCCTTCAAACAGTATAATATACCTTTATGGAGATATTAATCTTGACGAAGAGCTTAAGTTTATAAATGATGAATATTTAAATAAATTTTCCAAGGTAGATATTAAAAACAATATTGTAAAACAAGAAGCTTTTGAAAAAATTGCTGAAAAAGAAGTGGAATATTCTATATCAAGTAGTGAAAGTGAAGAGGATAAAACCTTTTTTTGTTTAAGCTTCTGCACAGGAAGTATTTTGGATGAAGAAATGTACTTTGCTTTAGATATTCTTGAAAGCATACTTCTAGGACTTTCTTCTTCACCATTAAAGAGAGCTCTTATTGAAGCTAATATAGGAAAAGATGTTTTTGGGGTTTTTGATAATTCTATTTTGCAGCCAACCTTCAGCATTATTTTAAAAGATTCAAATTTGATAGAAAAAGATAAGTTTAAAGACATTGTTTTTAAAGTTCTAGAGGATTTGTGTAAAAATGGTATAGATAAAAAAGTGATAGAAGCTGTAATAAATGCAAGAGAGTTTGAGATAAAGGAAGCAGATTATGAAAGTTACCCAAGAGGACTTGAATATAATGAAAAAATATTAGATAGAATGCTTTATGGGGGGGAGCCCTTTGAAAACCTCAAGTTTGAGAAAAAACTTAAAAAAATAAAGGATTCTGTAGAACATAATTACTTTGAAAAGATTATACAGAAATATTTTCTAAACAATAAACATAGTGCACTTATAACCGTAAAACCTAAGAAAAATCTTGAATATGAAACCAATAAAACTCTTTTGGAAAATCTAAGGACATTTAAGGATGGGCTTACTAAGAGTGAATTAGAAGAAATATTTAAGCAAAACAGGAAGCTTAAATTAAGAAATGAAACTCCAGATAGGAAAGAAGATTTAGAGAAAATACCTATGCTTTCAATTAAAGACATCAATCCTAAAGCAGATTATTTTGAAAGTGAAAAAATAAATCAAGATGGTGTTGATATTTTATATACGCCATTAAGCACTAATGGTATAAACTATATAAATTTATACTTTGATGCAGCTGTAGTTCCAGCACATATGATACCATATCTTTCAATGCTTTCTATTTTTATTGGACGAATGAATACTGAAAGATATGATTTTAAGGATTTGTCTAATGAGGTTAATATGAATGTTGGAGGTATGGATTTCAGCTTAGAGCCTTATTCGGATATAAAGGAAGTTGATAAGTATGTTCCTGAATTTGTAGTTAGAACAAAGGTTTTAAAAGAAAAAACGCATATGCTTTTTGAATTTTTAGAAGAGATAATAAATAAAACTGTATATGATGATTATAAAAGGCTTAAGGAGCTTATTGAAGAACTTAAATCAAGATTGGAAATGTCAATGCAAAGTAGGGCACATAGAGTTGCTTCAGTAAGATTAGGGTCATATTATTCTCAAATGTATAAATATGTAGATTTAATATCTGGTATAGAATTTTATAAATTTTTGTGTGAGCTTGAAAAGAATTTTGACAGAGAGAAAAAAAATATATCGGAGAAGTTAAAAGAGTGTGTAGAGCTTGTTTTTAGCTCAAATAATATGATAGTTGGATATGGTGGAGATAGAAGCTCCCTAAATGAATTTTTAAAGCTATTTAATGAATTCAAAAATAAGCTTAAAGCAAATAATATAGTTAAATATAAATATGATTTTGAACTTAAAAAATTGAATGAAGGAATTATCACATCTTCTAAGGTTCAGTGTGTTGCTAAGGGATATAATTTTAAGAAACTTAATTTTAATAATAGTGGAATTTTATCTGTTATAAAATCTATTGCAAGTTATGATTATTTATGGAGTAAGGTAAGAGTTCAAGGTGGTGCTTATGGAGCCTTCGCATCATTTTCTGGAAGTGGAAATATGAATTTGTGTTCCTATAGAGACCCTGGTTTAACTCAAACACTTGAAGTATATGATGAATTTTCTAGATATATTAAAAACTTTGATGCAGACTATAGAGAGATAACAAAGTATATACTTGGAACTATAAGTGGAATTGATATGCCTTTAAGTAATGCATCTAAATGTGAAAGAACAGTACTTCATTACATTGCTAATATTGATATGGAATATATACAGAGAATAAGAGATGAAATAATAAATGCAGATATTCAGAGTATAAGAAAATGCTCAGAGCTTATAGAAGCTTGCATGAAGGAAAATTATTTATGCGTTATTGGAAATGAACAAAAGATAAATGAAAATTCAGATAAATTCCAAAAAATAATAAATATTTTTGGATAATAATCTAATTATATCCATATATGCTATATGTGTGGTATAATGTTTATAAAATATCCAAACCATGTAAAATAATGGAGGAAACAAAATGGATGATACTAAGATTCTAGTTGTGTTTTTTTCAAAAACTGGAAATACTAAACAGGTCGCAGAAAGCATAAGCAAAAGTTTTAATTGTGATATAGAGGAAATTAGAGAAAAAACAAATAGAAAAGGAATATTTAAAACTATAATTGAAATTAAAGATGCTATTCTTGGTAACGAAACAACCATTTGTAATACTCAAAAGGATCCTTCAGAATATGATGTTGTTATAATTGGCACTCCCGTGTGGGCTTCACATATTACACCAGCCATTAGGTCGTACGTGAGTAAAAATAAGGATAAAATTAAATGTACAGCATTTTTTAACACACATGGTACAGATAAACCTAAAGAATTTAAAGTATTTAAGGATTTAGAGAAAATTATACCGAAAAAACCTAAAGCTTTGATGGATATTTCTAAGGCTGAATTAAAAAATGGAGATTATAAGGAGAAAATAGAGATTTTTAGAGCAGATTTAATAGAATATATAAAGTAAAATTGCCAACAATTAATAATTAGAGTTTATTTAAAATATAGCTATATATAAAGATTTATCTAACGTAAGGAGGATAAGTCTAATTTTTATAAGGTTTGGAGGAAATTAATATGAAAAAAGTAATTAATAATCCTGAAAATGTCCTTTCAGAAATGCTTATTGGAATTGAAAAGGCACATCCGGAATATTTAAAGAAGCTTGAAAATGCAAATGTCCTCGTAAGAACTGATTTAAGCAAAGAAAAAGTTGCAATTGTAAGCGGAGGTGGAAGCGGACATGAACCTGCACATGCTGGCTATGTAGGTAAGGGCATGCTTGATGCTGCAGTAGTAGGACAAGTATTTACATCACCTACTCCGGATCAGGTATATGAGGCTATAAAGGCAGTGGACAGGGGAAAAGGAGTTTTGCTTGTTATAAAAAATTATAGTGGAGATATAATGAATTTTGAAATGGCGAAAGACATGGCAGATATGGATGGCATAAAGGTTGAATCTGTGGTTGTAAATGATGATGTGGCAGTGGAGGATAGTACCTTTACTACTGGAAGAAGAGGAATTGCAGGAACTGTTTTTGTGCATAAAATTGCGGGGGCTGCTGCAGAAAGAGGGATGGAACTTAAAGAGGTAAAAAGGATTGCAGAAAAAGTTATTTCAAATGTAAGAAGTATGGGGATTGCCTTAGGTTCTTGTACAGTGCCAGCATCAGGAAAACCTAATTTTACACTTAAGGAAGATGAAATTGAAATTGGGATAGGCATTCATGGAGAACCTGGTATTAGAAGAGAAAAAATAGGAACAGCTGATGAAATGGTCTCGAAGCTTATGAAAAAAATCTTAGATGATATAAAAATAAATGAAAAAGATGAAGTAGCTGTAATGGTAAATGGAATGTGTTCAACGCCACTTATGGAGCTTTACATAGTGAATAAAAAGGTAAATGAACTGCTCAATAGTAATGGGATAAAAGTATACAAAACTTTTGTAGGAGAATATATGACTTCACTAGAAATGGCTGGATTTTCAATAACAATATTAAAATTAGATAATGAAATTAAAGAGCTGCTTGATGATTTTTCAGATACACCAGCTTTTAAAATCATAAAATGAAATGGGTATAAGAATGGGAGGCTTAAACTATGATATCGGGAGAAAAAATAATTGAAATACTAGTATCAATTGGTGATAAAATTGAAGAAAATAAGGTTTATCTTACTGAATTGGATGCAAGTATAGGAGATGGAGATCATGGTCTTAACATGAGTAAGGGTTTTTTAGCAGTAAAAGAAGCTTTAAAGGATGTTGATAGTAAAAACATAGGAGGTATATTAAAAAAAGCAGGTATGGCACTTGTATCTCATGTTGGTGGTGCTTCAGGTCCCTTGTATGGAACAGCTTTTATGAAGGCAGCAGTTATTGTAAATGATAAAGAGAGTGTAGGTATTGATGATTTTATAAATATATTAAAAGCAGCAATTGATGGAGTTGTTATGAGAGGAAAGGCTCAAGAGGGGGACAAGACTATGCTTGATGCTATTATGCCTGCGTATAGAGCCGGAAAAGCTTCCAGAGAAGAAGGTAAAGCTTGCAGTGAAGTATTGGAGGCTGTAAGTAACGCAGCACTAAAGGGAGCAGAAAATACTGAAAAAATAGCTGCGAAAAAAGGTAGGGCAAGTTATCTTGGCGATAGGAGTATAGGTCATAAGGATCCGGGAGCAGTTTCAGCTTCTATAATGCTCAAAACAATATATGACTGCCTAAAATAAAAGATTCAAAAATGCATAGGTTAAAAAGGAGTTGCAAAAATATGGTGGGTATAGTTTTAGTTTCACATAGCAATAAGATTGCAGAGGGAATAAAAGAAGTTTCTCTTCAAATGGCATCACAGGCTAAAATCGCAGCGGCTGGAGGAACAAGAGATGAAAGAATAGGTACAGATGTAAATAAAATTTTGGAGGCCATTCAAAGCGTATATTCAGAAGATGGTGTAATAATTTTATTTGATTTAGGAAGTTCATGCATGAATGCTGAAATGGCAATTGAATTTTTAGATCCAGATAAGCAAAACAAGGTTGAGATAGTAGATGCGGCCCTAGTTGAAGGGGCAATAGTAGCAGCAGTTGAAAGCACATTAAATAAAAATATCACAGAAATAAAGAACTCAATAAAGTCCACCAACCTACCAAAAAGAGCATAATCCTACACGGGGTTTGGGCGTGAGCCCATTATCCTTCTAAAACCCAAAGCAAGCACTCTTCAAGCAATGGCAGATAACTTAGAGATATAACAAAATGAGAATCACGGGGTTTGGGCGTGAGCCCATTATCCTTCTAAAACTCAAAGTAAGCACGCTTAAAGCGGCGCCCAAAAAGTTATATAGATAGGCAAACTGAATGCTTAAAATAGGTGATGTTAAAGTTTTACAAATATATTTTGGACGTTTTAATCAGCTGACAATGGGCAGAGAAAAATTGATAGTTAATAATAAATTTTTCTTTCACTTTTCTCAGATAAATCTTTAATTATAACTAATGATGCTTAGCTTGGCTAAGCGAGAGAAACAGGCAATTCTAAAAAATTGGCACCAGCATTAAGTTTAAGTCTTTCTATAGTGAAACGGAAGAAAGGCAACCTTCACTGTCATCTGTCAATTGTCAACTGATACATGCTGCAAAATAGAATTTAGCTAATTTGAATCTTCCAAGTTGGCTATCCATACCTTTTTATTTGTCTCTACAATCCTTACATAATCCGAAAAACTTTAATGAATGATTTTTCACATTAAATCCGTAAGTAGCTTCAATTTTACTTTCAATGTCATCCAGTAAATCCTCTTCTACATCGATAATCTTACCACAATTTGTACATATTAAATGATGATGCTGATGGGTTTCGTTTTCATGGATTATTTGATATCTTGCAATACCATCGTTAAGGCTTAATTTTGTTATTATTCCTATATCATTTAAAAGCAATACAGACCTATATACAGTTGCTAGTCCTATTTCTGAATGATCTTTTTTTACGTAGTCATAAATTTCCTCTACAGTCATGTGCATGTTGCCATTTGTAATGATAGCTTCTAAAACGGCCTGCCTTTGAGGTGTAAATTTAAATCCTTTTTCCTTTACTCTAAGTTCTAATTTGTTTATTTTTTCAAGTAAAATGTTATTCATAATGATTCCTCATTTCAAATAAATTTAATATGGAATTATTTAATATTATAACATTATTTTCAAATAATGCTTCAAATCTCAACAAAATTTATTCGAAAGTAAATATAAAAATAAAAAAATGGATAAATATAAATTTTTATTAAAGGATTTTTTTATAATAAGTAGAATATATAAATTAAGTTTTGAAAAATTTTATCAATTTATATTGAAAAATCAGAAATTTAAAAAAATTATGGCAAATGTAAGGTTAAAGAAAATTTATGTAGAAGAGGTGAGCCTATGAATAAAAAATCAATTAAAACTAGAATTGTTGCCTTTTTAGTAGTGGTTATTCTTATACTTGTGGCTTCTGTTGTAGTTGAAGATGTACTTAGATTTGACAAATATGTAGATGGAACTACAAATGAAGAAATTACGAAGTCATCTAAGATATTTATGAAAAAACTAGATGATATGAAAATAACGTCTTTTAGTGCAGGAATGCAATTAGTGCTAAATAAAGAGGTTGTTTCAGCAATAAAGCAAAAAGATACGAGCATTATATTAAGGACTCTGGAACCTCTAATTAATAATTCGGATATGGATTTTATTACTATTACAGATGAAAAAGGTGTTGTTTTAGCTCGAACTCACGATAAAAGCAAAAAAGGAGATAGTATTATAGAACAAACTAATGTGCAAAATGCTATTAAAGGAAAAGCAAATTCACAGGTGGAAAGTGGGACTTCTGTTAAATTATCAGTTAGGTCTGGTATACCTGTAAAAGATAACGATGGTAAAATAATTGGTGTAATATCAGCAGGATATAGACTTGATACAAACAAAGTTGTGGATTATATAAAGAAAAGCTTGAATTGCGATGCAACAATCTTTTTAGGGGATACAAGAATCGCAACCACTATAAAAAAAGATGGAAAGAGAGTGATTGGAACTAAGCTAAATTCTGATATTGCAAAAAAGGTTCTATCTGGAAGTAAATATATTGGGGAGGCAAATATACTTGGGAAAAGCTATGATACCTTGTATGATCCAATTATGGATGGAAATAATAAGATTTCAGGTATTTTATTTGTAGGAAGAGATAGATCTATAAGTGAGGGTTTTAAAAGAGATTTTATTAATAGTAATTTAATGATTGCAATCATTGCAATTTTAATATTTGGAAGTTCAATTTATATTTTTATTAACTTAAAGCTTTCAAAGCCACTTAAAGACATTGTTAAGCATTTTGATAATCTTTCTAATGGAAAATTTAATATTCCGGTTTCCGATGCTTTTATAAAGCGAAACGATGAAATTGGTGAACTTGCAAATGCTGTGGTTATAATGCAAAAGAATATTGGAAGTCTGGTTAATGAAATTGTAATTGATTCAGAGGATATAAGCGCATCCAGTGAAGAACTTTCAGCAACAGTAGAAGAATTTTATTCTATGATGCAAAATATAGATGCAGAGATTAAAAATATTGCTGTTACAGCTGAAGAAACCAGTGCTATATCAGAAGAGATAAATGCATCTGTAGAAGAAATTAACTCAAATGTAGAAAGATTATCAAGCAAGGCGGGAGAAGGAAATGAGAATTCAGACTCCTTTAAAGTAAGGGCTACCAAAATAGAAAAAGATAGCAAAGAATCTATTGACAGAGTTAAAAATATATATAATGATAAAGAAAAAAACATAGTTAAGTCTATAGAAGAAGTCAGTATTGTAGAAAAAATAATTGTTATGGTTAATACTATAAAGGATATTTCAGAAGAAACTAATTTATTATCACTTAATGCAGCTATAGAGGCTGCAAGAGCTGGTGAACACGGAAAAGGATTTGCAGTTGTTGCAGATGAAGTTAGAAAACTTGCTAGTCAATCTGCTGAGACTGTAAAAGAGGTAGAGGATATAATAAGTAGAGTCAAGTATGCATTTAATGATTTGTCAAACAATAGCAGCGAAATACTTAAGTTTGTTAAGCAAGACATAAATCCACAGTTAGAGAGTTTTGAAAAGTTAGGCAGTGATTATTATAATGATTCAAATTTTGTAAGTGAAATGTCTCAAAAAATTTTAATTATGGCAAAAGAAATAAGTGAGTCAATACACCAAGTTGGAGAGGCTATGGACACAATGACTAATAATACACAAATTTCATATAAGAATGTTGAGTCTATAGAAAGGAGTATAAGCGAAACCTCAAAAGGTATAGAGCAAGTTGCTTTAACGGCACAAAATCAAGCTGTCTTAGCACAAAAGCTTAATGAAATGATGCAAAAATTTGAAGTATAATGTGAAGTAACAATGCTTCGTCGCATTAAAAAAGTCCTATAAATCTAATTGGTGGCTTTAAGCGAGTGCTTGCCTGAGGTATGGAAGGATAAAGATCATATACGGGGTTTTGGATGTTTGTATTAGTTATCTATATATTAGCCAAACCTCGTGCATGTCTACTCGCTGGAAAGACATTCAGACAGATCGAAATATATATTGGTATTGACTAAATATGTTCTAACACTTTTTAATATGATAGTCCGATTAAACCCTAAGGAGGAAAATTATAAATGAAAAAAGTACTTATAACAGGTTTTGATCCCTTTGGAGGGGAAAAAATAAATCCAGCATTGGAAGCTGTTAAGAAATTAAAAGATATTGAATTTAGTAATATTGAGCTGAGAGTAAAAGAGATTCCTACAGTTTTTTATAAGTCAATAAAAATTCTTGAAGATACTGTAAGAGAATTTGAACCAGATGTTGTTATATGCATTGGTCAAGCAGGTGGAAGAAGCGAAATAACCGTTGAAAGAGTTGCAATTAATGTAATTGATGCAAGAATTCCAGATAATGAAAATAATAAACTGGTAGATACGCCAATAATAGAAGATGGTGCTGCAGCTTATTTTTCTACTATTCCAATAAAGGATATTGTTTTGAATATAAAAAAGGCTGGCATACCAGCGTCAGTATCAAATACTGCTGGTACTTTCGTATGTAATCAACTGCTTTATGGTCTTATGCATGTAATAAGTACTAAGTACAATAATATCACAGGAGGATTTATACATATCCCGTATCTTCCCGAGCAGGCTGCAAATTATAATAATCAACCTAGTATGAGTCTTTTAGATATGGTAAAGGCTTTAGAAATTGCAGTGAATGTTGCTGCACAAAATGTTTTAGAATAAGTTTTAAGATTTACCTAAAAAATAAAAGGTAAATCTTCCTTAATTGTTCTGCACTTAATATGGTTGCCTGAAATTAAAAAAAAATAATGCGTGAAAAATGTAGAAATTAATAAAAAATGAATGATTTTCAGACTTAATTATAGTAAAATATGTTATGTATAAAATTAAAATTATATATTACAGAGAAAGCGGAGGTAGTTATATGTTAAACAATCCATTTATTACAGGGTTAGGTTCTCTTCCTATTATGAATAACGGAAGAACTAGAACCATTAATGCAGAAAACCCTAAGGGAGAAAAAGGAAAAGGTGGTATGGCATCAAGTGATTTAGGACCTTCAAGAAAAGGATCACCATGTATAACTTTGAAACACGATAAAACGGTTACAATTGCGGAAATAGAAGGAACTGGAGTTATTCAGCATATATGGATAACGGTTACAGATAGAACATCTGAAGCTGATAGGTTTGTTTTAAGAGATCTAGTTTTAAGAATGTATTGGGATGATGAAGAGAAACCTTCAGTTGAAAGTCCGCTAGGTGATTTCTTCTGCTCTGGCTTTGGTTCTAGTGCTGTAGTAAACTCTATGCCTATTGTAGTAAATCCAACAAGAGGCTTTAACTGTTATTTCCCTATGCCATTTGGTAAAAAGGCTAAAATAACAATTGAAAATCAGCATGTCAATGACATAACTGGCTTTTTTTATCAAGTAGATTACTGCTTATACGATGAACTTCCAAAGGAAGCAGCATATTTTCATGCACAATGGAGACGTGAAAAAATAACTAAATTAAAAGAGGATTATGTAATACTTGACAATGTAAAGGGAAAAGGACATTATGTGGGAACCTACATGGCTTTAAGCACTCTTGAAAGATATTGGTGGGGTGAAGGTGAAGTTAAATTTTATATGGATGGTGACGAAGAATATCCAACGATATGCGGTACAGGAACAGAAGATTATTTTGGTGGCGCATGGAGTTTTGCAACTCAGATAAATGGAAAAACAGTAGAAAATACATACTCTACACCATTTATGGGATATCCTTTTTATAGAGATAAGGATGAAGATATTCATAATGCATATCATAACAATGACTGTATGCCAATGAGAGGAATGTATAGATGGCACATTATGGATCCAATTCGTTTTGAGAAAGATTTGAAGGTAACTATTCAACAAATAGGAGTATGTCATAAGGGTCTTTTTGAACGCCAGGATGATGTTTCCACTGTTGCATATTGGTATCAATCAGAGCCACATAATTTATTTAAAGAACTACTGCCTAAAGAAGAAAGATGGCCTAGATAATAGTAACTGAATTAAGTTTAAGAACATTACAATGAATTAGTATAATTTTTAGTTTTACTGGGATAACTATGTCAAGATGTGTTAACGGGTTAGCACATCTTGACATTTTTTATTCAAAATTATTTAAATGTGTTAATATTATTATAACAGCTTATATAAGGAGAGAATGTTTTATGAAGGATTTTACAATTGTATTGGCACCGGATTCTTTTAAAGAGAGCATGACTGCAAAAGAAGTCTGCTTAGCAATGGAAAAAGGAATAAAAAGGGTTAATAATAAAATTAATTGTGTTCATGTTCCAATGGCAGATGGAGGAGAAGGCACAATGCAGTCTCTTATTGATGCTACAAATGGTAAGGTATATTCAATAAAAGTAGTTGGACCTCTTTCAAATGAAGTTGAGGCTCAATACGGAATTTTGGGGAATGGAAAAGTTGGAGTAATTGAAATGGCAAGTGCTAGTGGAATTCATTTAGTTTCAAAAGAAAAAAGAAATCCATTAATTACTACTACTTATGGTACAGGGCAGCTTATTAAAGCCTGTCTTGATAAAGGCGTAAAAAAAATACTTATAGGAATAGGCGGCAGTTCTACTAATGATGGTGGAACTGGGGCTATGGAGGCGCTTGGAGCGAAGTTTTTAGATGAAACAGGAAAGGAAATAGGTTTTGGTGGTGGTAACCTTGGAAAGCTTGAAAAAATAGATTTGTCTAATTTGGATAAAAGATTAAAAAGTGTAGAAATTGAAGTTGCCTCAGATGTAAGCAATCCTCTTTGTGGTGAAAATGGAGCTTCTAATGTATTTGGTCCACAAAAAGGTGCTACAAAAGAAATGGTTGAAATACTAGACAAAAATTTAAAACATTATGCAGATATAATAAAAAAGCAGTTAAAAAAGGATGTTCTTGATATACCAGGAGCAGGAGCTGCAGGTGGGCTTGGTGCAGGTCTTTTAGCATTTTTAGATGGAAAATTAAAAAAGGGAATTGATTTGGTTATAAAATATTCAGGCTTGGAAGATAAAGTAAAGCTCTGTGATGTTGTTTTTACAGGAGAAGGAAGCATAGATTATCAAACTAAGTTTGGAAAAACGCCAATAGGTGTAGCGAGACTTGCTAAAAAGTATGATAAACCCGTAATTGCTCTTGCAGGGAAGGTTGGAGATAATATAGATGAACTATATGAAAACGGCATAGATTCGATATTTGGGATAGTGAGAGAAATTACTTCTATTGAAGATGCACTTAAGGCTGGAAAAGAAAATGTTGAAAAAGCTTCTGAAAATGTAATGAGGTTAATAAACTTATGTGAAAAGAATAAAAACATATAAAAAAATGTTAAAATAATGTATAATATAATAATAAATCGGTATTTGAAGAATAAGAAGGTGATTTATCTGAAAACGCTAGTACTTAGCAATAAAAAACGTGTTGAAAAGTATCTTGAATACTGCAGCATACCAAAGGGCATGGAGCTTATATTTATGGAGTGTTCCTGTAGTGATGATGAAATACTTCTTAAAGCAAAGGATGCAGATTTTATTTTTGCAGATGCAATAAAAGAGGTAAGCGGATATCTTATGAAAAATATGCCTAATTTAAAGCTTGTTCACTCCGAGGGTGTGGCATTTAACAAAATAGATATAGAAGCTGCAAAAAAGCTGAACATTTATGTTTGTAATAATAAAGGAGCAAATGCAGGCGCAGTAGCAGAGCACACAATATTTTTAATGCTCGCAATGCTAAGAAATGCTTTAGAAGGAGATTTAAAAGTAAGGGCAGGACAGCAAATTGAAACTAAGGAACGTATGATGCTTTCTGGGATTAGAGAATTAGCAGACTGTACGGTTGGCCTTATTGGCTTTGGTGCAATTGCAAAGGAAACTGCTAAGCGTCTTGTAAGCTTTGACACTAAAATTTATTATTACAGTAGAACAAAGGCAGCTGATGAAATTGAAAAAGAGTATAATGTTCAATATAAAGAATTAGACAAGCTTGTAAAAGAATGTGACATAATTAGTTTGCATGTTCCAGTAACAAAGGAAACAACTAATATGGTTGATAAAGCATTTTTAAGTAAGATGAAGAAAACAGCCTTTTTAATTAACACAGCAAGAGGAGAAATAGTTGACGAGACAGCTTTAAAAGCTGCACTTATAAAAGGTGAAATAGCAGGGGCAGGTATTGATACCTTGAGTCCAGAACCGGTAACCATAGACAATCCTCTACTAAGTCTTCCAGAAGAAGTTAAATACAAAATATTGTTTACTCCTCACATTGGAGGAACAACAGAGGGTGCTTTTCGCAAAATGCATCAAGGTGTGTGGTCAAATATTACAAGGGTTATAAGTGGTGAAAAGCCAATTAACATTGTAAATAGATTATAAAGTTTTAGGAGGAATTAAAGTTATGATATCACAAGAAATGTATGAATTAGGAAGTAAGCGTTCTGTAATAAGAGAAATTTTCGAATTCGGTAAAAAAAGAGCAGCTGAAGTTGGGGCTGAAAATGTATATGATTTTAGTATTGGAAATCCTAATGTTCCTGCACCAGAAAGTGTAAAAAGGGCTATTATTGAGATTTTAGAAGATGAAGATCCTGTGGCTATACATGGTTATACAAGTGCACAGGGAGATTTTGATGTAAGAAAGACTATAGCAGAATCTATAAATAAGAGATTTAAAACAAACTTTAACGCTGATAACTTGTATATGACAATGGGTGCAGCTGCATCTTTGTGCGCGTGCTTTAAAGCGATAGCAAATTCTGGAGATGAATTTGTAACTTTTGCACCATATTTTCCTGAGTACAGATGCTTTGTAGAAGCTATGGGAGCTAAGCTTATAGTGGTTCCCGCACAAATTGAAAATTTTCAAATAGACTTTGATGAATTTGAAAAAAGAATAAATAAAAATACAAAAGCAGTTATTGTAAACACTCCAAACAATCCTTCAGGAATAGTATATACAGAAGAAACTATTGTAAAGCTTGCAGATATACTTAAAGCTAAATCAAAGGAATATGGACATCCAATATACTTAATTTCAGATGAACCTTATCGTGAACTTGCCTATGATGTAGAAGTTCCATACCTAACAAAATATTATGACAATACTTTTGTATGTTATTCTTACAGCAAATCATTGTCCCTTCCAGGTGAAAGAATAGGTTATATAGTGGTACCAGATGAAATGGAAGAATCACGTAAGGTATATGCTGCTGTTTGCGGAGCTGGTAGAGCACTTGGTTATGTATGTGCTGGAAGTTTATTTCAAAAAGTAGCAGCAAAATGCGTATGCGATACTTCAGATATTTCAATTTATAAGAAAAATAGAGATTTATTATACGATGGTTTAATTAAACTTGGATATAAATGCGTAAAGCCAGAAGGAGCTTTTTATTTGTTCCCTCAGTCACTTGAAAAAGATGCCTATGCTTTCTGTGAAAAGGCAAAGAAATATAATTTGCTTTTGGTACCTGGAGATGATTTCGGATGCCCAGGCCATGTGCGTATTTCTTACTGTGTAACTACAGAACAGGTTATAAAAGCTTTACCTGCTTTTGAAAAGCTAGCAAAGGAATATGCAAAGTAACATCATTTTGGAATATTAAATAAAATTAATAAATCTAAGTGTCAAATTGAAAAATTTTCTCCGCTTCTCTACGAAAAATTCGCTGTAATCATGGTTGGTCAATAGAAATTAATAGCAATATATAGTGCTAAATTTAATTGGTTACAAAGATTCGCGCTTAAAATTCCGCAGGTACGGAGGAATTTTTTCCTTGCACCACCGTGGGAGCGAAGTAACAATGCTGAAGGAACAGTTTAAAAAAATCCTAATAAATATTGGTAAAAAAATCACAAAATACTTAGATATTTCAATTGTCTGAGCATTTTCTCAGCGAGTTATTGAAATATCTTAGGATTTTGTGATTTTTTTACCTTAGATTTATAGGATTTTTTTAATGCGACGAAGCATTGTTACTTCGCACTTTTTTTATCTTTTCTTCCCAAACAATCTTAAAAGATATAAGAAAAGATTTATAAAATCAAGATAAAGTGTAAGAGCACCAAGAATGCTTACTTTTGAAGTATAATCAGCATCCAAAGAGTAGTTTAAGGATGCAGCCATTTTCTTTATCTTTTGCATATCATAGGCCGTAAGTGCCACAAAAATTATAACACCTATAACGGATATGATCATAGAGAAAGCATCATTAACTATAAATATGTTGACGACAGAAGCAATTATTAGTCCTATAAGTGCCATAAAGCATAAATTACCTATGCTTGAAAGATCTTTTTTAGTAGCGTATCCGTAGAAACACATAACCCCGAAAGTTCCAGCAGTTGTTAAAAATACACTTGCAATTGAACCTAAACTATAAGCAAGAAATATCCAAGAAAACGTAATTCCATTTAATACTGAATATACAGCAAATACTAAAAGTGCAGTTTGCGAGGTCATTTTGTGTATTCTTCCTGATAAAAAAGCTACAATAAGAACTTCAGCTATAGCTAGGACGAAGAAAGATGACCTATTACTAAATAAAGCTTCCATTAAAGATGGAGAAATTGATATAGAAAATGCAACTGCAGCTGTAGTTAAAAGTGCAAGTGCCATCCAAAGGTAAACTTGACGTATAACGCTGCGCTCACGTTGTTTATCTTCATCTAATTTTAAATATTCCATAAAAAACACCTCCTAAATTTATTTCGTGCTTATATATTTTATCATAGTAAGCTAAATCTGACAAATAAATTTAATAAAAATTCATATTTAATTAAAATTTAATAAAAACTCAGTTTTATTTTGCGTATATATTAATTTTTATATTCAGCGATTTTATATAATAATATTATATAAAAAATGTTATAATATATGAAACATAGTGTTAATTTTTTGGGGTGAATTTTATGGAAAGATATTTAGTAAAAGTATGTGGAAGAGTTCAAGGAGTTGGTTTTAGGTATTTTGCGGAGTATACAGCAGCTTCCTATGATTTAACAGGGTATGTAGAAAATTGTGACGATGGAACGGTTAGAATGGAAATCCAAGGTCAAGAGCCAGGCATTAATGATTTTTTAGCCAAAATAAGAAAGGGAAACACCTTTGTTAGAGTAGATGATATGGTTACTAAAAAGCTTGATATTGATCCTAACGAGAGAAGATTTAGAATAAAATATTGAAGAATTTATTAATACATATAATTTAAAGCTTAATCATATAAAAATTAATTGGCATTGGTGCATATGGCGAATGTGTAAATGGGGACTCTTAATGGGAGGGTGAGGAAATTGGGAGATATAAATTTTAATATTGAGTACAATAGGAAAATGAAATTAATAGACAGCTTAAAAAGTGAAATTGCTATATTAGTAGAAAAGAGAGAATATTTAATAAAGGATAAAAAGCCTTTTTTAGAAAGTAAATATATGATGACTATAGGCAAGCATGAAAAAGAAAGATTAGAAATTGAAATAGAAGTTAGGGCTTTAAAAAGGGAGCTTTCGATAAGGAGGGCTGCTTTAAACAGAGGAGAAAAAGTGACAAGCGAAGAAATAAAAGAAGTTTTAAAGAAGGAACTTAGGCTTTGGCAGAACAAAATAAATGAATATGCTAATCAAATTAAAAAATCAGAGCTATTTTTAAAGCTTCCAAGGATGGATGTTGAAGAAACTAAAGAATTTAAGAGTTTATATAAAAAACTAGTAAAAAGACTTCATCCTGATTTAAATGAATTTAATGAAAAAAGTAAATTTTTATGGCTTAGAACCTGTGCAGCGTATAAAGATGGAGATTTAGATGAGCTTAGAACTTTAATATGCATAGTTCAAAATGAAGAAGAGGATGAAAATTATTTAGAGAAAAATCTATTACTTATAGATGATAAGATAAATGAATTACAGCAAATTTTTCATAACATTAATAATCAAATAGAAGAACTCCATAGTACTTTCCCTTTTACAATTGAAAAGGAAATTAGCAGCATTATTTGGATTAAAAATAAAGTTGATGAAATATTAGAAAATGTAAATATGCTTAAGAACAATAGAGAAAAATTACAAGTTGTACTCAGTGAATTTTTATAAATTATACTTTGGTGATGTTATAAATTGATAATAAGTTTTTAATTAAAACAAGTAATAATTCAATTGGAATATTATTTGAGATGCTGGCGTTAGAAATTTGCTGCCAGCTTTTTTATTTTTTGACAAATGAAGAGCTCTAGTTGTATAATAAAACTGAACAACGTTCAAAAACGGAGGTAATATGAAAAAATCAGAATTAGCAAAGGAAAATATAATTGCTGTTACAATAAATTTAATACAAGAAGCAAATGGTGAAGCTGATAAAATAACAACTCGTGCTATTGCAAAAGAAGCAGGTGTAGGAATAGGTTTAATTAATTATCATTTTGAATCTAAGGAAAAATTACTTGAAATCTGTGTTCAGAGAATTATTAGTGACGTAATTAAATCCTTTAAACCAGATGTTAACCATGAATTAAGTTCAATTGGCCGTCTTAAGAAGGTTACAAAAATGGTAACTAGCTTTTTAATTGAAAATTCTTCTGTTTCTAAAATTTCTATACTGGGAGATATGAATAGCCCTACTGTGGCAGATAATACAATGAAAACAGTTAAGGGACTTTTATTTTCTATGGAGGATTACAGTATTCCTAAAAAGGATAAAATGCTCTTAAGTTTTGGGTTGACATCTATTTTGCAAGCAGCATTTTTGAGGAAGGACACTATGAAGGAAAGCTTTGGATTTAATTTTAATGACAGAAAAGAAAGAGAAGCTTTTATTGATTTTATGATAGATAAATTATTTGGAGGAAAGCAGTGATATGAAAATACTAATAATCAATGGTGGATCAAGATTAGGAAATACGTGGAAGTTAACTATGCTTGTAAAAGAATATTTGTTATTAGAATCTAGTAAAGTAGAGTTTACAGAAATTCACTTAAAGGATTTAAATTTGCCCTTTTGTGCAGGCTGCAGTTCCTGCTTTAGAAAGGGGCATGTTTATTGTCCTCACAATAGCATTGTACAAAAAATCATGGATAAAATTGAAGAAAATGATGGTGTTATTTTTTCTGCTCCAACTTATAATCTCCAGATGCCTGCGCTAACTAAAAATTTTGTAGATCATTTATGCTTTATGCTTCATAGACCTAGATATTTTAATAAAAAAGGACTAGTAATTTCAACTACAGGAGGCGTTGGAGCGGGAAATTCAACAAAAAATATGGCGGGAACTATGAAAGGCTGGGGCTTTAATTGCTGTTACACTCTCCCAATAAGTGCAGTTAGCTGGAACAATTATGTAGAGACAGAAAAGCATAAAAGAAAATCAGAAGCTACTGCAAGGAAATTTTATGAAGATATTCAAAGTAAAAAGTTGCATGCTCCATCGTATGCAATTTTGATACCTTACAATTTATTTAGAGGAATGAGCTTTGATTATGTGAAGGAATCAGAATATGCAACGCAGGATGGAGCTTTTTGGCAGGAGGGAAATAGACTTAAAAGAGCATATGATGCCATTGTGCCTCTCCCTATCTTTAAAAGGCTTTTTGGAAATATGTTTTATTTACTTGGAAGGATTATGTCTAAGCATATGATTGTTACTTATAAAAAATAGTTTAATTAGCACTTGGCGGTGGTCAGGTGTGTTTTTTTATATTTAGTAAACAATAATGTAGAGTACTCCAAAAGAAAATAATGATAAACTTAGCTTTAAAACTGAAGTAGATGCTCCACAGTAGTAAGAATTTCTATAAAAATGCTAGTAATGATTCTAATTGTTGCTAGTATTTTTTAATAATAAAATATACAAATTTGTATAATATTGTAGTAAAATATAATTACAATATTTAGCAAGAAAGATAAAATGCATAAGCAGTCATTTGGATTATCATATGAATTTAGGGGAGGAATAATATGGGATTTTTTAATACACTAAAAGAGGTTATGACTAATAAGCCATCTACATTAAGAGAGCCTACTTTTCTTAAAGAATTTAATGAAAATAATGATAAGCTTAAAGCTTTGGAGGAAGTTTTGAAAGTTGCACCAGAGGAAAAGCATAAACAAATAGAGCAGGATATAAAATTATTGTCTTGCGGAATAGTGGGAGAAAAGAATGTTGCATTTGAACTTAAAAATAGCCATATGCCAATATTAATTTTGCATGATCTATATCTTAAGTATAAGGATCTTACAGCTCAAATCGACTTTGTTGTAATTAACCCTAGATTTTTGTTAGTAGTAGAATGTAAAAACATGGTTGGAGATATACAGATAACTAACAGCGGAGAATTTATAAGATATTTTAAAGGAGCTAATGGTAAAACGTATAAAAAAGAAGGAATGTATAGTCCAATAGTTCAAAATGAAAGGCATGTTGAGCTTATAAAAGATATATTGAAGGCTGAAGAAGAGTTTGGCGAGCATAGGTCTTCATTAATTAAGCATCTTGTAGTTGCGGCAAATTCCAAAACTATTATAAATAGCAGATATGCTAAAAAGGAAATAAAGGAGCATATAATAAAACATGATCAACTTATAAATAAAATGAAGGAATTAGTTGATGCAAATAAGGATGGATACTGGTTCACGGAAGAAAAGATGTATAGCATTGCAAACACATTATTAAAGCACAATAGTACATATACTTTTGACTATAATAAAAAGTATGGAGATTTATTTGATAATAATGAAAAACTTCAATTAAGTAATAAGGATATTATGCATGAAGAACCGATAGAGGAAACACCTTTGTATAAAGAACTTAGAAAGTATCGTTTAGATAAAAGTAGAGAGGAAAATGTTAAACCATATTTTTTATACAGCAATTTACAGCTTAAAGCTTTGGTTAAGGCTAAACCTAAAAGTGTAGAGGAACTTAGGAAAGTAAATGGTTTTGGAAATGTGAAGTGTGAAAGGTATGGTAAGGATATTGTTGAAATTGTAAATAAAAATTGCAGGAAGGATTAAGTTATAGATAACGTATTTTAATTTCTAAGGAGAACTAAATGGATATATACACAAATCTAATTTTAATTAAAAATAATAAAACAAAAGAGTTTGAGGATAAAACCAAGGAAATAGACTATTTAAAGTCTTTTGAAGATAAAGTAGAGATAGCTTATTCAAATGGAAAAAAGTCTTATAGATATAATGCTTCTAATGTACAAATATTTAAAAAGCCTAAAAAAGTTAGTTTGAGAGATTGCATTGTATATATTTCTGATATTCCAGTAAGGGAAACATCCCAGATACTTGACTTTGGAGAATATATTAGAGTTATTGAAGGTGGTGGAAAAGCGGAAATACATCATAAATCACAAGTAAGATATGAAAATTCATGTTTAAAATTAAACAAAACTAAAGCTGTTTTTGGTTATTTAAAAAAATTATCAATGCATGTAGCTGTAATGGAAGATGGAAGAACTTTATTATTTGATCAATATAACAAAATAACCAAGCTTAGTTCTGATAGTGTACTCTCTACATATTTAGAAGGAAGGGATATTAAAAGCCATAAAAATAAAAAAGCTGTAATATTTCCATTTGGGTTTAATATAAGTCAGGAGAAAGCTGTAAATGCAGCACTACAAAATTCTATAAGTATTATTGAAGGTCCTCCAGGAACGGGCAAGACTCAAACTATATTAAACATTATTGCTAATCTTGTTTATAGGGATAAAAATGTTGGAGTTGTGTCTGGAAACAATTCTGCAACAGCTAATGTTTATGAGAAGCTAGAGAAAGATAGATATGGTTTTATTAATGCACTGCTTGGAAGAAAGGATAAAAAAGTTAATTTTTTTGAGAATAAACAAGTTGATTTGCCAGATTTAAAAGACTGGAAATTAGAAACTGAAAAAGAAAAGAGTTTACTGGATAGCTTAAAGAATATGGACAGTACTTTAGATGATTTGCTTCAAAAACATAATAAAATGGTTAAATTGAAGGAAAAGCTTTCAAAATTTAAACTTGAGCAAAAGTATTTTAAAGCTAATTTTAATTGGGAATATATAACTACATCAAACTATTCGGTCTTTAGAAAATGGCCAAGTGACTTAATATTAAATTTTTTACCTTACTTTGAGAAAATTATGTTAAGAAATAAAAGGATGAATTTATTAATTAAAGCAATACTATTTATTGATTATGGAATTTATAAATTTAAATACATAAGTGAAAAACAAAACACAGTAGTAAATTCACTTAAGAGAGATTACTATGATAGAGTTATTGAACATCTGGAAAAAGAAATAGCAGCTTTAGAAAATGATTTGAAGGGGAAAAGTTATGATGGTCTAATGGAAGATTTTAAAGATGGATCTTCAAAACTATTTAGAGCTTATATTGAAAAAAAGTACTCCAAAGAAAGTAGAAGGAGATATACAATAAAAAGCTTTAAGTACGATTTTAAAAATTTTATAAAGGATTATCCAATAATATTAAGTACTACAAATTCAATAATGACCTGCATACCAGAAAACTATTTGTTTGATTATTTAATTATTGATGAAGCTTCGCAGGTTGATTTAGTAACCGCATCACTTGCACTTGCCTGTTGCAAAAATATTGTTATCGTTGGAGATGTAAAGCAGCTGCCTCAAATTGTCCCTTCTGATATAAAGGAAAACAGTGATAAACTTTTTTACGAGGCTAATATTAATGAAGCTTATAATTACAGTGAATACAGCATTATATCATCTTTAATTAAACTCTATAAAGATAAGCTACCAAGAACCTTATTATGTGAGCATTATAGATGTCATCCCAAAATAATAGGTTTCTGTAATGAAAAGTTTTATGATAATGAGCTTGTAATTATGACCAAAGAAAAAAATAGGGATGTTCCTCTAAAAATTTATAAGACAGCTCCGGGTAATCATGCACGTAAGGACAAACTTAATGGTGGCAGTTGGGATAACTTAAGGCAGATAGAAGTTATACGGGATGAGATTATTAATGCAAACAAGGATAAGTATAGAGATTGTAGCAGCGTTGGAATTATATGTCCATATAGAAAGCAAGCTGAAGAAGCAAGAAAGTACTTTGAAAATTTAAATATAGAAATTGATACTGTACACAAATTTCAAGGTAGAGAGAAGGATACAGTAATATTTTCAACAGTAGTAAATGATATAAATCCATTTGTTGATGATGAGAACTTAATAAATGTGGCAGTGTCACGTGCTGTAAAAGAATTTATAATAGTTACATCAAACAAACTCTTTAAACGCCATGGGAGTAATATTGGAGATTTAATTAGATACATAGAATATAATTCTTTAGAAAATCCTGTAGTTGAAAGTGAAAAGATTTCGGTATTTGATTTACTATATAGTGAGTATTCCAATAAACTTTTGAAAATAATGAATTCGGCAAAGAATGTATCTGAGTATAAATCTGAAAATTTAATGTACAGTGTAATAGAAGAAGTGTTAAATTATCCTCAGTATGCTTCATTTAGGTGTGTTATTCATATACCATTAAATTCTATAGTAAAAGATTCTTCAAAGTTTAATAATGAGGAAAAAGCATTTATTCAAAATCCGTGGACACATGTAGACTTCCTAATATTTAATAAGCTAGACAAAGAGCCAGTACTCGTTGTAGAAGTTGATGGATATGAGTACCATATGAATAGCAGTGAGCAAAGAAGAAGAGATGCTATTAAGGATAAAATATTAAAACAAATAGATTTGCCTATTTTAAGAGTTGCTACTAATGGGAGTGGAGAAAAGGAAAAGTTAATTGAAATGCTTGATGGGGTTATTAAGATGTCTGGAGAAAGTGATTGAGAAAAGTTAAAGTGAAATTGATGACAGAAAAAATTAAATAAAGTGATATATTATTTTAAAAATGCCAGTAACGATTTTTGATGCTATTGGCATTTTTAGCATGTCTTTTATTATGATTTATAGTAAAATGGAGATAGAGAAATACTGAGAATGGAAGTGAATAATATGAAATTAATGATAAATCAGCGTGTATTTTCCTTGACAGATACTGATGATGTTTATGACGAAAGTGAGACGCCAAAATACTTTGTAAAGTCTGAATTTTTGTCCATTGGACATAATATACACGTGTATGATACAAACAATAATGAAGTGGGGGCAATTCACCAAAGGCTTTTGGCCTTTCTGCCTAAGTTTGAAATAGAGATAAATGGGACAACAGTGGGTATAATACAAAAGGAACTTTCATTTTTTAAACCTAAGTATGACATAGACTGCAATGGTTGGAAGGTGAATGGAGATCTTTTTGGATGGGATTATAAGGTTTATAGTGGCTCTGCACCTATTGTACATATTTCAAAGGAACCATTTCATTGGGGAGATACCTATATGCTTGATTTTTATAATCCTGAGGATGAGATAATGGGACTCCTACTTGTTATTGCAATAGATGCGGCAAATTGTTCAGATAAAAAATAACAAAAAATTTTGATTGGATGTGTAAATGAATGACTATTTATGTTGATGCTGACGCCTGCCCTGTAGTTCGCATTGTAGAGAAGGTAGCTAAAGAAATGAGTATTCCAGTTACACTTTTATGCGATACAAACCATGTTTTACATTCTGATTACAGTGATATTAAGATAATTGGCGCAGGTGCTGATGCTGTGGACTTTGCTCTTGTTAATCTTGCGAAAAAGGGCGATGCAGTTGTTACGCAGGATTATGGCGTTGCAGCTATGGCACTTGGAAAGGGTGCGTATGCTATTCATCAATCTGGAAAGTGGTATACCAATGACAACATTGACCAGATGCTGATGGAAAGACATTTGGCAAAAAAGGCTAGAAGAGCTTCCTCAAAGAATCACATGAAAGGACCGAAGAAGAGAACGACGGAGGACGATGAGAGATTTGAGGAGAGTTTTAGGAGAATGCTTGAAAAAGCGAATATGTAAGAGGAATGCTGGTGACGAGGAAGTGTCGCTGGCATTTTTGGTATTATTTGAGGAAATAATATGGAATTTTATAAAATATGGTGCTAGAATAAAAATAAATTGCTGTGAAAATTAAATTTTAAAATTTTATTTTTTATTATAAAGCAGTCCATGCAAATAACATTAATGAAGATATAAAAATTATTAAAATGAAAGAGAGCTATTAATAATGATAGAAACAGAAGAAGCAGTTCAATATAAGGATATGGAAATAGTACCTCCTGTTAATAAAAAAAATAATTCTATAATGTTTTCTAGGTTATTGGATGATGATAAGGTTGTTGCAAGTTATAAAATGTATTGGTTACTTGGAATTTTGGATGAAGTGAGCAGTGGTAATATTGAAATAAAATTCAAAAGATTGATTGCGAGAATGATAGTGTATGCTTGGTATCCACATCAGCAGTATAAATTGAATTTTGGTGTGTTTGATAACTTGAAAAGATCAATATATCATATTGCAGAAAAATATAAATTTGCTTCAAATTGCGATGAAAAAGAACTTTTAGAATTTTTATTTAACAATAAGGATGACAAAGAATTACTAAAAATGATGAAGGAATTAACTAATCAAGTTCCATATCGGTTATTGTCACCTTTTTTTTCAGATGAATTGTATAAAGTGAAAAAAAATTCAAGAAATAATTTAATAACTGATTTGGCATTACATAATGAAGAGTGCTTGTATAAAATTGTTAAGGATAAAGAAAATAAAATAATTATTAATGATTGTTGGATAGACTATTTAAAAGAAAATTATAAGGTGATAAAGGCATGGATTTATTATAAACTGGTGTGCTTTATACAAAAAAGGAATCCAAATGTACCTGCAATAGTTTTTAAACTTGAGTCACCAAAACACAGAAATTTATCAAAGGCAACTAAACTTTGGAAGAAAATAATTTTAGTTAGAGGGGTAATCGATATTTATACAGGTGAAAAGTTTACTGATGAAAATTTTGATAAACATGGGGTGTTAAGTATTGATCATTTTATCCCTTGGAGTTTTGTTTTGCACGATGAAATGTGGAATCTAATACCAACTTTTAAAAATATTAATAGTATCAAAAGTAACAATCTTTTACGCTACAAAAACTATATTGAAGAATTTTGCAATACTCAATATCAAGCTTTCTCCTATATATGTGATAAAAAGGTTAAATATGCTCTTGAAGATTATGCAAATATATTAAGAGTGGACAACCCATGTGATTATTACAAGCATTACACTAACAAAGATTTTAATAATACTTTAATGAAAAATATTTCTCCATTATATCAAATAGCTGAGAATCAGGGTTTTCGAGTAATTGATAAGTTGATTTAAAGTTAATATAGAAATAGTAATATTAAAATTGTATATTTTTTATAACAATAGATACTTTAAAGTATCTGTAACTGAGGATGAAATATATTTAAGCTTTAAGGAGTTTTACAGCAAGGCTTCAAATGCAGTAGATTTAATAAGAGATAAGTCTACTAAAGATTATTTAACATGGGGAAAGAAAGAATATTTAAAAATTGCTAAAAACCCAAGAGCTGCTTTTTTAAATTCTGCTGATGAATTTTTTTATGATAATGGAGATACATATTGTATAAAACCCTCTTTAAAGGCGTTTGAGAAGAATAAAGCTTTTATAAAGCATTTTAGGGATGTTATAGATTATAGAACTAGTAAATTTTACAAGGAGAGACTTGAGAAGGTCAAAAACCTCTAAATTATAGCATTTGTTTCCATAAATCCTCCATAATCCAGTTATATGTAAAATTGACATTCGAACATATGTTTGATATATTTGATTATATGATTGCTTATGGATTTATTTTGAAATTCATATAACGTGGAGGAGAATAAAAAAAATGGATATGCTTGAGGAAATAAAGGAAGAAATAAAGAAAAGATGTGAAAGCTCAAATAATTTTTTTGGACAGGGGAGCTATGAACATATTAAAAGTGTAGCTAAAAATGCGGTTGCACTTGCGAAAGTATATAAAGCAGATGTTGAGGTGTGTGAAATAGCCGGCTGGTTACACGATATAGCTTCTGTTACAGATTATAAGCTTTATAAAGAACATCATATTTATGGAGCAGCTATGGCAGAGGAAATTTTGAAAAAATATAATTATCCAAAGGATAAAATTGAACTTGTTAAATTATGCATATTGAATCATCGAGGGAGTGTATTAAAAGAAAAAAGAACTATAGAAGAAAGATGCGTTGCCGATGCTGATGCAATTTCTCATTATGATGCCTTGCCTGCATTGTTTTATTTAGCCTTTGTTCAGAGAAAGATGAATATTGACGAGGGCACTGAATTTGTTAAAAATAAACTTGAAAGAAGTTATAACAAAATGTCTGAAGAAGGCCGGGAATATTATAAAGACAAAAGAGTTTATGTAAAAGCTATATTACGCTAGGTTTATCTATAGCAAAGAACGTGAGGTTTTTTATGAAAAGTACTTCAGAACAGCTAAGAAAAAGAGGAATGGCAGACCAGTTTGATGTTGATGAATTAATGGATTTATCCTACGACGAGTTAATTGACAGTATAAATGCAAAATCACCAGCGAAAAGAACAGCAGCTATTCGTGTGTTATATATGAAATTTGGATGTAGTGATATAAAGCTTATACAAGCACTGTTAGAAAGATTATGTGTTGAAAAAAGTTTGTACACAAAGCTTGAAATATGCTCTGTGCTTGAAAAGGGTAATGCTATTGCTGCAAAGCTTATGGTAGAGTATTTGGGCAAAATAGGAAGTAATCAATATAAAAAATTACCTGATAGAGTATCTAAAAAAGTCAGTTATCCATTGCCAAGAGATATTATTGCTAGAAGCTTAGCTAGAATGGATAAATCTATTTTTGAGGTGCTGATGGGGGTACTTAATTTACAAGAAAAATATAAGATATATGAGGTTTTAGATGCCATAGGATTTATGATTTTTTACAATAGAGAATTAGCAAGTTTAAAAGTGTTTGAGAGTATATTGGGATTTTTAAAAGATTATTCTGATGATTATATAATTGTATGGAAAAGTGTAATGTGTCTTTCTGCATTTTCATATAAAGAAAATATTGATGCTTTAGAAGAGATAAAAAGAACATATGTAAATCACATTATAAAGGCTGAGGCAGAACGATCAATAAAACTAATTGAAGGATTACCAAGATGAAACTTAACTTATACATGTTTCAAAATGGCATCGTAAAGTGAATTATGAGACATGTATAAGTTAATAGTTGAGTTAGTAACCTGTTTGTAAATCTCTTGGAAAGCAATTATATTTAACTCCTAAAAATGCTTCATATACTTCACAGTGTGTTGGCTGTGGAATATGTGAAAAGGTATGCCCTTTAAATAACATAAAAATGGTAAATAAAAGACCGTACTGGGGAAAGGATTGCTCAACTTGTTTAGCTTGTTTTCATTGGTGCCCTAAAAAATCTATTAGTGCTGGAAAAATGCTGAACAAAAGAGATCAGTATCATCATCCAGAAATATCTTTAAATGATATGGAATTGAAAAATAAATTATAAAAATTTGCAAGTATATACCACAGTTCAACTTTGAATTATGTGGTATTTTTTATTTATATTGCAGCAAAATAACATAGAAATGCTGAATTTGAATTAGATTATTTTGTAATTAATGTTTATTTTAAATAAAATATTTACCAAAGGCTTGAATTAAAATTGTTCTTGCAATATAATAATAATCAATAGATAATAATTATTAAATGATAATTTTACTTAAATGAATCATATAACAAAATAATCATAGCTTTTCAATTGGTTGTTAATAAAAAATATTAATTTGAGATAGTTTATTTCTAAAAGTGCATACTAAGAAATAATATTATATGGAGTGATATATATGAACAAAGTAATTGAGACAATGAAAAATCATAGATCAATAAGAAATTATACAAATGAGGATGTATCTGAGGAAATAATAAATGAGCTTGTTAATGTAGCTCAGGCAGCGCCAAACTCAATTAATGGTCAGCAAACAAGTCTATTAGTTATTAAAGATAAGGTGACGAAAGAAAAACTTGCAGAGCTTACTGGAGGGCAAACATGGGTCGCAGCAGCTCCTGTATTTTTTATATTTATAGCTGATTTCTATAAAATAAAAGTTGCTTCAGAAATAACTAAACTCCCAATGAATATAACTGAAAGCGTTGAATCAATAATGGTGGCTTCAGTTGATGCAGGATTATCTGCGCAAAATCTTATGACAGCAGCAGAATCACTTGGACTTGGAATTGTTCCAATTGGTGGAATTAGGAAAAATCCAGATGATGTTATAAAACTTCTTGGATTGCCTAAATATACATTCCCTATTTTAGGAGTAGCTGTTGGATATCCTTCAGACAATTCTAAACTAAAGCCTAGAATGCCAAAAGCTGCATATAGGCATAATGAAAAATACAATAAAGAAAATATTAGAGAGACTATTATTGAGTACGACAAAGAAATGGCTGATTATCTTAAAGCCATTGGAAGAACACAAGAAGTAAACTGGAGCAGTCAGACAATGAATATTTATCAGTATAATTATTATCCAAAGGTTTATCCTGTTTTAAAAGATCAAGGATTTAAAAATTGTAAATAAATGATTTATCTTATATATAGGAGGGAAAGAATTATGAATGAAGAACAAATTATTAGGATGCATGCAGGTAATGGATTTATTGCGGCTTTAGATCAAAGTGGAGGCAGCACTCCAAAGGCATTGCAGCAATATGGAATTTCAAATAGCAGTTATTCTAATGATAAAGATATGTTTGATTTAGTACATGATATGAGAAAGCGTATTATAAAGAGTCCTGCCTTTAATTCAAAGTATATTTTGGGGGCAATATTATTTGAAGATACAATGCGTCGTACTATTGATGGTGAATATACTGGTGATTATCTCTGGAAACAAAAAAATATTGTACCTTTTTTAAAGATTGATAAGGGTCTTTTAGAAATTCAAAATGGCGTAGAACTTATGAAACCAATAGATAATTTGAAGGGCATTTTAAAGGAAGCAGTAGAAAAAAATATTTTTGGAACGAAGATGCGTTCTGTTATTAAGGAAGCTAATTCTTATGGAATCAAAAGCATCGTCGATCAGCAGTTTGAAGTTGCCAGAGAAATTTTTGATGCCGGATTAATTCCAATCATTGAACCAGAGGTAGATATCCATAGCATTGACAAAAAAGAATCAGAGAAACTTTTGAAGATTGAAATTTTAAAACAGTTATCAAGTCTTGATGAAAAAACAAAAGTGATGCTTAAACTTTCAATACCAACGGAGGATAATTTTTATAGCGACCTAATGGAAGATTCACATGTTGTCCGTGTTGTTGCTTTATCCGGTGGTTACAGCCAAAGTGAGGCAAATAAAAAATTAGCTGACAACCATGGATTAATTGCTAGTTTTTCAAGGGCATTGCTGCAAGATTTAACTGTAAAGCAAACTGAAGAAGAATTTAATAGAACTCTGGCAAATTCAATTAATAAAATTTATGAAGCATCAATTAAATAGTTAAACTGGTAAGAATATACCTACAGCTGTTATAAAGTATAATTGATATGACAGCTGCGGGTATTTTTTATTGCAAAAAACAGAACGAATGTTTGAATAGCTTTCCTTTAATGGTCAATAGTATTTAATCAAAAGCAACTGGGAAGAGATGAGTTTAGTGGATTATAATAAGATTGAAGATACAAATGACTTGTATTCGTGGAGTGCTCATTTGGTTGTAGTGAATCGAAGAAAGGTTCTTGTAGTAGTAAATGATAGCAATAGATTTGGATTTGTTCTTTCAGGTTTAAAGGCATAGGACTTTAAAATATTAGATAAATTAATTTTGGATGGTATTAGAAAATGTCTTAACTTTAATGAAAAAACTGAAATATCCTTTTTATTTTACTATTAGAAGCGATTTTTAAGGATAGGATTTTAAACAAGTGTGAACCTATTAACACTTATTTAAAATAAACCCCTGCCTTTTTTAGCTTAATTTAGAAAGTGATACTAATTCTGATGATTTGTCCGTAATTAGGTTTAGTGCTTCAGAAGCTTCCTTTGTTGATTGTGATTGATTGTCTGAAACCTTATTAACTTCATTTACAGCATTCAAAACATCTTTTATAGTTTTAGTCATCTGAGCAATGGAGTCCTCTATAGTTTTAGATATTTCATTACTTTGATTTGCAAGTTTTCTCATTTCGTTAGCTACTACAGAAAATCCACTTCCGTAGCTTCCTGCTCTTGCTGCTTCTATGGCGGCGTTTAATCCTAGAATATTTGATTGTGATGAAATAGATTTGATTAAATCAATAGAATTATTGCTTATTTTTAAATTTTCTTCTAAAGCGTTAGCATTTTCTTTAATGGATTTTAACATGCTGTTTAGTTTGGCTGCTCCGCTTGATATTTCTTGTATAGATGCATTAGTTTGCTGAAGGGATGCAGTTAATTCTTCAGATATTTCTTCCGCCTGAAATTCCTTGGTTAAACCCATTGCTAAACTAAAAATTCCTACTACCTCACCATTTTGGTCTAAAATAGGACTAGCAATTGCTTTAACAGGGAAGCCCATTACTTCCTTAGGAATAATTGTGGTGTCTGATTGTTTTGTTCTGAATATTTTAGTAGCAGTTTCTAAAAGTCCAGCATCCTTTAAATGGGTACCAGTTTTAAAGTCTAACTTTATTTTGGAACTATCATAAGTTGCTAAAAATTTTTCTCTATCAGATATTGCTATTGATATATCATCTCTTTGTAAGAATGTTTTAAATTGAGCAGCAGCTGAAATTACAGCTTCCAGTATATTTTCTGACATGATTTCTTTATCTCTCCTAACATAATTCTTTAGTCTATCTTATATATTCGATATTTTTTAACAAAAGTTTATACAATATTACCATTTTATTGGTAAAAATACTGTATTTACATTGAATGGTGCGTATAAAATATGCTAAAAAGAAAAAATATATTATAAAAGGAAGTGTGTTATTATGAGTAATAAATTAACCGTTACTAGAAAGAAAATGGCATCACTTGGTTTAAAGAAAAATGATAAGGGAGATTATGAATATATAGATCCTTCTGAAAAGGATAAGTCAAAATATAAACCAATTAAAAAATCAAAATTTAAGGAGGAATAAAAAATAAAAATATGTTTATTCCTAAAAGAGTAATATTTGAAAAAGGTTCTTTAGACTATGAAGTAGGTGAAAATATATATAATAAATTTAAGGGTAAGGAAGGCATTAAAATAATAAATTTGTCGTCAAATAAGGTAAAGCAGAATATTCCAGGAGATAATTTGTATGATTTTTATAGAGAAGGCAAAAACACTCTAGTGGTTGGAGTAAAGAAAGGCTTTAAATTTCAATCCTGTAAGCCGTCAGCTCATTATCAGCTGCCACTTGTGTCTGGCTGCATTGGTCAGTGTCAGTACTGCTACTTGAACACCAATTTAGGTGATAAGCCTTATATAAAGGTTAATGCAAATGTAGATGATATACTGAAGGAGGCTCAAAAATATATAAATGAAAGATTGCCACAAACAACTATATTTGAAGGTTCTGCTACTTCAGATCCCGTACCTGTTGAGCCGTATACTAATATATTAAAAAAGAGTATAGAGTTTTTTGGAAACAGCGATAAGGGGAAATTTAGATTTGTTACAAAATTTAATGATGTAGATACACTACTCGATGCAAAGCATAATGGCAATACAGAAATAAGATTTACCATAAATACTGACAGGGTTATTAATGAATACGAAAATAAGACTGCACCAATTAATAAAAGGATAGAGGCTAGTGTAAAAGTAGCAAAGGCAGGATATAAGGTAGGATATATAATAGCACCGGTATTTTTATATGAAGGGTGGAAGGAAGATTATAAGAAACTGCTTTTAGACTTAAATTCTAAGCTTCCACAGGATTTAGAATACCCCGTAAGCTTTGAAATTATATCTCATAGGTATACTACTAGAGCAAAAAATATAATATTAGAGGTGTTTCCGGAAACAACGCTTCCAATGGTAGATGAAGAGAGAAAATACAAATATGGACAGTTTGGATATGGAAAGTTTGTTTATAATAAAGAAGAGTTACAAGATATGAAGGAATTTTTTACAGAGCAAATAGAAAATATATTTAGAGATAAGGTTATACTTTATATAATTTAAATAAGCTTTGTTTTAAACAAGTGCAAGATTACACTTATTTAAAACAAAGCTCTTAATGTAAGTATTCAGTAACAAAATCAATAAATAAAACGCCATATAAATGATCTATTTCATGGCAAAGGCATTTTGCTAAATCCTCTGTTCCTGTAATAGTAATTTTTTTGCCATTCTCGTTTAAAGCTTCAACTGTTACCTTTGCTGGCCTTATTAATTTTCCAAATTTATCAGGGATGCTAAGGCACCCTTCAACTACTTCTTGAGTTCCTTCTTTTTTTACTATCTTTGGATTCACTAATTTTATAACACCTTGTCCCATATCTATTACAACTAATTTTTTTAATATTCCTACTTGAGGAGCTGCTATTGCTGCACCATTTTCTGTATTGTGAAGAGTATCAACCATATCGTCTAAAATTTGTCTTATTTTATCGTCTACAACTTCAACATCTCTACTCTTTTTTCTCAATATGTCGTCTCCCAAAAGTCTAATCTGTCTTAATGCCATTTTAATTACACCTCTATTTTCTATGGAAAGCTTTACTTTAAATTATAACATTGTAGAATATGTGCGTCAAGATTACAGATATTAACCATTATGGAAAGTAAAGATTAAAATGAATCTATTATATGACGATAGTAATTAAGGAGAGGATATATAATTGAGAGAGGATGATGGTTTTGAAAGTTATTGGGAAATTGAGAATTGGACCTAAATTCATTATTGCATTTTTAATTCCTGTATTTTTTATTATTGCAGTAGGGCTCACAGGAGGTTTTAACTTAAACAGAGTAAGCCTTGGTTCTAATAAGATGTATAAAACTGATTTAAAAAGAGTATATTATTTGGAGCAAATAGAGCAGAATCTAACTGAAATAAGGGCAGATTTATTGAAGTTAGTGTACCAAAAGGATAGTTCACAAATGGCTGAAGCAATAAATGAAATACATAATGATGAAAATCAAAATGATGGAATAATTAAGAAATATCAGGCGCTGTCTATGGATGATTCCACCAAAGCAAAATGGGAGGAGATAGAAGCTATTAATGAAAAATATATTAATACATCTAATAAGGTTGTAGATGCTGTAAATGCTAGTGATTTTGTTGAAGCTCAAAAACAAAATTCAAGTAATTCAAAAAACAGAAAAGAAATATTTCAAAAAATTGACAACTTGGTTAGCATAAACTTGAATGAGGCTAAAATTGACAATAATAATAATTTACAGGCGTATAATAATTTTATATTAGCACTTTTAATAATAATAGTATTAGGAGTTGTAACATCTTTGGCACTTGCAGTTAGTATAACTAGAGATACTAAAAATTGCTTGAGCAAAATAAATGAAGCTGCTAAGGGAATGGCAAATTATGATTTCTCATCTACAATAGATATAAAGAGAAATGATGAGTTTGGAGACACAGATAGATTTCTTTCAAAAGCACAGGAAAATGTTAAGGAAATTATAAAAACTATTATGGGACATTCTCAAGATTTAAGTGCTTCTAGTGAGGAACTTTCTGCTACCGTCGAAGAATTAAGTTCTAAATTTGAAAGTATAAATGAATCAACTAAACAAATATCTGATCAGGTTGAAAAAACAAGCTCATCTTCTGAAGAATTGACAGCTTCAATAGAAGAAATCAATTCAAATGTGAGCGAGTTATCGAGCAGTGCAGGAGAACAAAGTAGTAGTTCTGATAAATCTAAAAATAATGCGGTTGAGATTAAAAATAACGGAAAAGAATCTGTAAAAAAGGTACAAGATATTTATCAGAATAAAAAAATTGATATGGTAAATTCAATAGAACAAGGTAAAGTTGTTGAAGATATAAAGCAGATGGCTAATGCTATTGCAGATATATCGGAGCAGACTAATTTACTTGCACTTAATGCAGCAATAGAAGCGGCAAGAGCAGGTGAACATGGTAAGGGTTTTGCTGTTGTAGCAGATCAGGTAAGAGAACTTTCAGAGCAGTCAGCTGAATCAGTAGAAGGTATTAAGAATACAATTGAAAAGGTTCAACAGGCATTTAAAAGTCTTTCTGATAGTGCTAATGAAGTAATGATTTTTATGAGTGAAGATATAAAACCTGAGCTTGAAAAATTTGAGAAAGTTGGAGACAAGTATTATAATGATGCTAATTTTATAAGTTCAACTTCAAATAAAATAGCTTCTATGGCTAAATATATTGATGAGACAATAGGTCAGGTAAGTAGTGCAGTTCAAGAGGTATCAAACAATGCACAGATTGTCACTGAAAATACGTATGACATAAAAAGTGGAATTGAAGAGGCAAATGAAGGTTTACAGCAAGTAGCATCAACTTCCCAAAGTCAAGCTGAATTAGCATTAAAGCTTAATGAGCTAGTGCAAAAGTTTAAGATATAAACTATAATTGGGATGTACAAGTTTACACCTAAAATTCCGTAAGAACGGAGGAATTTTTTCCTTGCACCTACGGTGGGAGCGAATTAACAATGCTTAAGGAACAGTTTAAAAAAATTCTAATAAATCTTGGCTCAAAAATCATAAAATACTTAGAGTTTTAAATTTGTTTGAGCATCTTTTCAGCGAGTTATTGAAAACTCTTAGGATTTTATGATTTTTGAGGCTTAGATTTATAGGATTTTTTTAATGCGACGAAGCATTGTTAATTCGCACTTTTTATCCTAAAAGTCTTTCTACCACTTCTTTATCATCAAAGTGTATTCTTTCGCTGCCTACAATTTGATAATTTTCACTGCCTTTTCCTGCGATTATTAATAAATCCTTGTCGCCTAAAATGCTAAGTCCTTTTTCAATGGCTTTTTGCCTATCAATTATCTTTTCATACTTTGAATTTACAATGCTCATACCATCTTCTATTTCTTCGATTATTTTTTTAGGATCTTCCGTTCTTGGATTATCAGAAGTTATTATGCAGTAATCGGATAAAATTCCTGCACCCATTCCCATTACTTTTCTTTTGGATTTATCTCTGTCACCGCCGCAGCCAAATACAGTTACAATTTTTCCTTCTGTTATATCCCTTGCCATAATCAGCAGTTTTTCAAGGGCATCTGGGGTATGAGCATAATCGATAATCACATTTTTATTAGAAGAATTTTTAACAAGTTCAAGTCTTCCGGGAACACGTTTTATGCTTGGGACAAATTCTAAAACCTTACTTATATCAATGCCTAGGCCAAGGCAAACTCCTATAGAGGCAAGTATATTATAAACTGTAAATTTACCGGGAATATTCACCTTTAACTCTCGACTTATTTTTTTGTAATTTACCTTAAAACTTACAGTAGTTTGAGTGTAGGATATATCAGAAGCAGTTATGTCTGCATCGGTATCTATTCCATAGGTTATAAACCTGCAAGGGGATTTTTCTATAATTTCTTTTGCAATGTTATCGTCTAAATTTACAACGCCAATTTTGCATTTTTGAAACAGTTTCATCTTCTCATTTTTATAGTTTTCCATGGTTCCATGTATATCAAGATGGTCAGGAGAAAGATTTGTAAATACACCTATATTGAAATCACAAAAATCAACTCTTTCATTTAAAAGACCAGAGGAAGTGACCTCCATTACTGCATTCTTAGCACCTTTATCTATAAATTCTCTAAGTATGGCCTGAAGTTCAAGTGCTTCTGGTGTAGTCGGATTTACTTTTTTTACATTTATTTTTTCATTTGTAAGTTCATAGCCAAGAGTTCCCACAACACCTGTAATTTCTCCGTGAGCTTCTAGTATATCTCTTACATAATAGGATACTGAAGTTTTACCATTGGTGCCTGTTATTCCGACTAAATTTATTTTTTTTGAAGGCTCACCATAGAATATATTTGAAATGCCCGCAAGAGCGTGTTTTGTATCTTTAACCTTAATTAAAGTAACTTCTTCATTAGTAAATACAACTTCGTCTTCAACTATTACTGCTGCTGCACCATTTTTTATGGCCTCTTTTATATAGCTGTGGCCATCTACCTTTGTTCCTTTTATACATACAAACAGAAAATCTTTTTGAATTTTCCTTGAGTCATAGCTTATGCCTTTAATATCTATATTAATGTTGCCAGTTATCATTTTGCAATCTATATTTTTTAAGAGTTCATTTAAATTCATTTTACATCCTCCATTAGGCATTTGTACCAAGCAATAAAACCTGGTACAAATAGGGTTTGGTTAATAGGTATAATTATATTATATATGATGTTTTAACAATAAATAGTGCATATATTGCTTGATATATTGTAAAAAATGCTTTATGATTCTTGTGAGGTGTTTTTATGGATAATAAACTTGGATATCTTAATAGGGATTTTCAGTTGTTTCATCTAAGGGACAAAAAAAGCCAGAGCTTTGAATTTCACTACCATGATTTTAACAAGATAATAATATTTTTATCTGGCAAGGTAACATATTTAATTGAAGGAAAAGCATATGACTTAAAACCATGGGACATTTTGCTTGTAAATAACCATGATGTACATAAGCCAATTATTGATCCAGCTGAGACTTATGAAAGAATAATTATATGGGCAAATTCGGATTTTATAGAAAAGCATAATTATGAAGGCTGTGATCTTTCAAATTGTTTTAAGCTGGCGAAGGAGAAGAGCTTTAATCTTGTAAGACTTGAAGAAAAATTTCAAAACAACATAAAATATATAATTTCATCACTTGAAGCTTCACTTAAATCTGATGAGTTTGGCAGCAAGCTTCTTAGTAATTCTCTCTTTATTCAGCTTGTAATTTATTTAAATAGGGTTCATCTTGGAAAATTGTATTTAGAAAATGATGAAACAATAAAATATGATAGGCAAATTGAAAAGATATTAAAGTACATAAATAAAAACTTAAGTGAAGAGCTTTCTGTAGAAGTTTTATCTGAAAAATTTTATATAAGTAAATACTATCTTATGCATAAATTTAAGAAGGAAACAGGGTATACTCTTTATAATTACGTGTCTCAGAAAAGATTGCTAATGGCTAAGGATCTTATAAAAAATGGAGAGGCAGTTACTAAAGTCTATATGGAATGCGGTTTTAAGGATTATTCGTCATTTTTTAGGGCTTTTAAAAAGATGTTTGGTAAAGCACCAAAGGAATTTAATCCAGAGTACAGCTCACAGTATGAATTAATTTGATCTTTTATGTTGCTCATCTATGTTTAGGTTGAAATATCATTATGTTAAGAATAAAATATTAATTGTATATTTTTAAGGGGGCTGATTTACAATGAAAAGGATAGAAAATGTAGCACTTATAGGAATGGGGGCTGTAGGCTGCGCTTTTGGAAGGAATTTTTATGATTTTAATTCTGATAAATTTAAAGTAATAGCCAAGGGTGAAAGGAAGGAAAGATACGAAAAAAATGGATTTATAATAAACGGCAAAAAATACAAATTTGCTTGTGTAAATCCAGATGAAAATAGAGAGCCTTTTGACCTCGTTATAGTAGCTGTAAAAGGGACGGAACTTGGAAATTCTCTAGAGGATATAAAAAACTTTGTTGGAAAGGATACTATAATACTTTCACTTTTAAATGGAATAAGCAGTGAAGAGATAATTGGCAAAAAATATGGTATGGATAAGCTCTTATATTCTTTCTGTATTATAGAAGCAACGCGTTTAGGAAATGAGGTTCATGTTTCTGATAGATACAGAATAGTTTTTGGTGAAAAAGAAAATAAAGTTTATTCTGAAAAAGTTCAGGCTGTAAAGGAGTTTTTTGAAAGAGCAGGAGTTGCATATGAAATACCGGAAAATATGCTTCATTCCCAGTGGTCAAAGTTTATGTTTAATGTAGGTATAAATACCTCGTCTTCTGTTTTAAAGGCAGATTATGGAGTTTTTCAGAGAAGTAAAGAAGCAAGAGAACTTATGCTTTCCTTAATGCGTGAGGTTGTAGAAGTATCTAAGAAAGCTAAGGTTAATTTAAATGAAGAGGATATACAAAATTGGTGCAGAATTTTAGATACCTGTGAGCCGGAAGGAAAAACTTCAATGTGTCAGGATATATTGTCTGGAAGAAAAACAGAGGTGGATATGTTTTCTAAAACTGTGTGTGACCTTGGAGAAAGATACGGCGTAGCTACACCTGTAAATAAAACATTTTTAAACATAATAAAGGTAATGGAGAGTTATGAAAAATAATTATTTAAATGCATTTAAAGAAAAATTAGCTAAGGAAAAGGTGTTTGCTGCTTCATTTATTTTAGCGGCTGTATCTTCTTTAGCCGTAAGACCTAAGCTGTCTTATATAAATTTCAAGGTGCTTGTTTTACTATTTAATTTAATGATAGTAGTTGCAGCTTTTGAAAAGCTGAGGGTCATGGACAAAATAGCAGTAGAAATTTTAACTAGGTGTAAAAACACGAGAATGGTTTCTTTGGTTTTTATAGTTGTCACATTTTTTTCCTCAATGGTTGTAACTAATGATGTAGCACTTTTAACCTTTGTACCACTTGCAATTCTTACACTAAAAAATGCCAGAATAGATTCAATGAAAACTGTTGTAACTCAAACAATTGCTGCTAACATTGGAAGTAGCCTTACGCCTATGGGTAATCCTCAAAATTTATTTTTGTTTACACATTATAAACTTAGTGGGATAGAGTTTTTTTTCGTAACCATACCCTTTGCTCTTATGGGATTTTTATGGCTTTTATTTTTAAATAGAAGAACTTTAAGAAGGAGAATAAAAATTTCTGTTCAAAAGGTATATATTGAAGATAAAAAAAGGACTTATGTTTACATAGCTTTATTTTTAATTGTAACGGCTTCGGTATTTAGCCTTATAGATTACAGATATACCTTTGCAGCGGTATTAGTTTGTGTTCTGATTTTGGACAGGCATCTTATAAAAGAAGTGGATTATTTTTTATTAGCTACTTTTGTTGGTTTTTTTGTATTTATTGGTAATATATCAAACATTGAATTTGTACAGGTTCAGCTTAGGCTTTTTCTCAAAATACCTCATATGCCTTATATATCTTCTATAGTTCTTAGCCAGGTTATAAGCAATGTTCCATGTTCTATACTTGTTTCTAACTTTACCAGCAATTGGAGAGAAGTGCTTTTAGGGGTGAATGTTGGAGGTATGGGAACTATAATTGCATCACTTGCGAGTCTAATTTCCTATAAAATATACAGCAATGAAAATTTTCATAAAAGTAGTGAGTATATGAAGAAATTCTGTATGTATAATTTTGCAAGCTTGCTTTTGTTTGGGATAATTATTTATATGCAGATTTTGTGTTTTTAAGGGAAAAATATCTTGAAGGACGAAATTGTTAATACTAAATTCATGCTGATAAAATGGAATTTGAGGAGCATAGTAGAGTGAAATCCAAAATTATATTTTTATTTTTTGAGTATTCAACCGTACTATTTCACAATCTAAACAAATTTAAATTCCTGTTTACCAGGTTAATAAACTTAAATTTATACATCTTGGTACAAATAAATTTCAAGTTTTAGGGGGAATCTTTAATCGAAAAACTTCCCCTTATAAAAATTCTCATTTCCAAGTTTTTTTGCCGTCATCCTAAACATAACGCAGCCATCTGGACATACAACATCCTTGGTGTATTTTCCGTCTCCGCCAATATTCTGTAAATCTCCACCACTTCTGACAGCCTCCATGATTGGAAACATAATCATCATTACCTTGGAACAAATACCTTGTCCATCTTTATTTACAGGACACCCATAGGTGCAGGCATACTTATCTCCAATCTCCTCGCCATTTCGGCAATATCTTTCTGTGTGGTCACTTCGAAGAAAACCTGTCACCTCAATTTCCCATTCGTATTCTTCATCATACCATTTTTTCATAATCACCCTCCAAGCTCTAACTTATATGTTTATTATAAGTTAATTATATTATACTTTCTAAGTTATTTGTTTATTTTCTTGATACGATCATAAAATGGGGACTCATTCCCATGATTTCTTCCTCATTTTCTGTAAGCCGTGCAATGTTTAATAATCTTTCCCTGCTATTCTTATCTTCCCATTTTTCACTTAAGCAAGGTGTGAACCAGATGAGTCCCTCTATTGCGTGTTTTTGAATTGTTTCAAAGCCTACTGATTCAAGCTCTTTTTGTAAGCCTAATGGAGTATGAAAGTATGCTTGTGCAATAAAATATGGATATTCCTTTGGTCTTATATGAATACCTGATGATAATTCATTTTCAAGCATATTAGTAAATATATTATCATCTAAAAAGTTATTATCCTTCCCGTAGGTTGACAATGCCCAGGTTGTAGAACTAAATTTTGATATTCCTACTGAAAACAAAAGACCATTTTTCTTTAAAACTCTTTTTGCTTCCTTCAAGACTTGTAATCGGTCGTCTATATTTTGCAAATGATATAGTGGTCCCATAAGCAAAACAATATCTGCACTTTCATCTTCTCTGTTAATGTTTCTTGCATCACAAACTTCTGCAAGGAAGGGGTTGCTTTTATTTTGATTCTTAATTGCATATTCAACTGCCCATGGTGCTAATTCTAAAAGATGCACTTCGTTGTTCATCTCTGAAAGCCAAGAAGAATAAATCCCAATACCCCCACCAACATCAAAAATTGTATTATTAGTTTTAGTAATATATTTCTTTAATATTTCTTTTGTTCTATATAATTCAACTTTTCCAAGTCCTCTTTCTAGCCTTCCTTTTTCAGTACCAGCATTATAAAATTCTAATACTTCATCTATCTTTTCCATAGAATCCCCCCCTAATATTAAATATTTTGAGCAATTGATATCACTGAATTTAAATCAATAGTTTCTTTTATATTCTCTTCGATATAATTAACCGCACTATTTAATCGTTCTATCCATTCCATCTCTCAATGGACTAACAATAAAATGATCCATTTTAAATAATAAAGTCTCTCTTTTTCTGTCCAATAAAGAGAGGTTAGTTAAATAATCTTTAGTAAACAATAAATATAGTTAATATATGCTATAATTATAACATTAATTTCAAGATAATGTATATGTTTAGACAAATATTGGATTTTATTTGCATGGTAGACCTGTTATTAAATTAATAGACAAAAATGATGCACAAGAGAGAATATCTCATTTTGAATGGGGGGATATTGTCACATACTTTACTAACAAATAAATATAAAACTTATTTCAGTTTATTGCCAATATTTAATATATCCATTCAATAAAATTAAATTTACCTCGGAATTTTTCATACCTCTAGCATATTATATCCATAGAACACCTAAAGAAAGGAGTTATTAAAATGGATATTAATATCAACGTTAAAATCGATTGTCCCAATATTGTAAATGCAGTATTGGCTTTATCTGAAGCACTAGAGCAAATGAAAGCAGAAGTTCAGATAAATGCAGGTTTTCAAAGCCAGCCTAAAGAGGTACAAGCCATAAAGGAAAATCTTCAAAACAATGAAAAATCAAAAATACCAACTCTAGAAGAAGTAAGATCATTCCTAGCAAAACTTTCTCAAAAAGGCAAACAGAAGGAGGTAAAAAGCTAACAGAAATTTCTAAAGATAAATGTGAAGAGTTTTTTAAAGAAGCAGCAAGAATTAAGGCAGAGTAGAAAGTACAGTGAATGTGGATTTACTTTTCGTTTCCATCAGGTAAGTCTTAGAACTTAATAATGTCATCTGAGCTGAACACTCTGGTTTAACCACTTTGCGCCCATTAAGTTTGAGATTTTTCCAAGCTACTCATTCTATAGTGATTACAAATTGACATATAAATACATTTCTTGTATAATGAACACATATAGGTAGGTATATAAACTTTAAGGAGTTGTTTTTCATGCTAAAAAAAATCATAAAGGTGAAAAGTATCTAATTTAATATAAAAAAGAAGTATGTTTTTAAGGCAAAAAAAGTGTTATGTTTTTGCTTTATTTAGTGATGCTTCTTTTAAAAAGTAAAGTAACCCTGAAGCCTTGATGATTTATAATAAATTGCATTTGGCACCATTGGTTATGGTGTTTTTTTGTTACTTAAAATACCTTCAGATGTGTAATCTGATTCAGGGAAAACGCAGCATATAAGAAAAGGTAGTATTGGATTTATCACCTTACCTTTAACATCTCTTTTGCATGTGCTGAATTTTTGATAAACCGCTTCAACTATTGAAATTCATGTGCACTAAAATGCCCGGAAGACGGCATTTTAGTACAAATAAATTTCAAGTTTCAGAGTGGTTTATCTACTGAAGGGATGATATTTTGAATAAGATTAATATTGGCATAGTTGCACATGTTGATGCAGGAAAAACAACCGTTACAGAGAACCTACTGTATTTGGGCGGAGTCATAAAGAAAGCTGGAAGAGTGGATAATGGAAATACGGTGACGGATTCTATGGAGCTTGAGAGAAAGCGTGGAATTACAATAAAGTCGTCTGTAATATCTTTTAATTGGAAAAATGTAAAGATTAATATACTTGATACACCAGGACATGCGGATTTTGTGGCAGAAGTTGAACGTTCTTTAAGTGTACTTGACGGAGCGGTGCTTGTTGTTTCAGCAGTTGAAGGAGTTCAAGCGCATACTTTAATGCTTTTTAAAGTTTTAAAGAAGCTTAAACTTCCAACGGTTATATTTATAAACAAACTTGATAGAAGTGGAGCTAACTACAAAAGAGTTATAGAAGAAATGAAAAAGGTTTTATCACCTAATATAATAGGAGTTCAAAATGCACATAAACAAGGTACTCATGAGCTTGAAGTGGAAAGGCCATATTCTTATAATAGTATGGGAGAAATTATAGAAAGTTTATGTGATATTGATGATAAGTTTTTGGAAGCATATATAAATGATGAAAAAATTGAAAGAGCATATGTTAAACAAAGAATACAATTTAAAGCAAGAGATGCAAAGCTTTATCCTGTATTAATTGGTTCGGCATTAAAGGAAATTGGCATGCAGGATTTAATGGAGGCTGTAGTTAAATATTTGCCATATTCAAAAGGCAATGAGGAAAGCATGCTTTCTGGAGTTGTATTCAAAATTGATAATTCAAAAATGAATAATAAAAAAACTTATGTGAGATTATTTAATGGAAAAATAAATGTAAGGGATAAGCTTTCTATATTTGGAAAGGAAAATGATGAAAAAGTTAAAAGGATAGATGCACTTTTAAATGGAAGGAACCTAGAAAGTGAAACCTTAAGAGCAGGAGACATAGGGATTTTATATGGGATTAAAGGCGCTAAAATAGGAGACATTGTAGGATTAAGGGATAAAAAAATTAAAGCTATAAATTTAGCAGAGCCGGTTTTAAAGGCTAAAATTATTCCTTTAAATGAACATGAAAATATAAGGTTATATGAAGCTATTTTAATGCTTGCTGAAGAAGATCCTCTTCTAAAATATGAAGCTTCGGAGGATCAAAAGGATATTTATTTGAATTTTTTTGGAGAAGTTCAAATGGAGGTTGTAAAGGCAATACTTGAAAGCAAATATAATATAAAAGTTAAATTTGAAAAAGCACTTACCATATATAAAGAAACTCCACAAAAGGCAGGTACTGCAGTAACACATATATTTACAGCTGAAAATCCCTTTTATGCAGGAATTGGAATAAAGGTTGAGCCAATTAAAAGAGGAGAGGGCATAAAGTATGTATCAGATGTTACTACAGGATATTTGCCAAAGACCTTTCAAAATGGTATAGAAGATGGAGTGTATGAGGCTCTTACACAGGGACTTTATGGCTGGGAGCTTACGGATATTAAGGTTACACTTATTCATGGAGCCTTTGATAGTGTTATGAGTACTCCAGCGGAATTTAGAAATTTGGCACCTATGGTACTTATGGAGGCTGTAAATAATGCTAAAACTCAACTTTTGGAACCTTTATATGAATTTGAACTTAAAATTAATGAAGAGGTTTGCGGTAGAGCTATTTCAGATCTTACAAGACTTAGAGCTAAATTTGATAATCCAATACAACTAAATAAAGATATTTTGCTTCAAGGGCTAATTCCTGTAAATACTTCACGAGACTATAATTTGGAGGTTGCATCCTATACAGGTGGGAAAGGTATGTTTGTTACAAAGTTTTATGGCTTTCACGAAATACAATTTAAACTTGGAGAAACACGAGAAAAGCATAAGATAGATCCTTTAAATAAAAAAATGTATATTATGTATAAGAGAAACGTTTTAAAAAGATAGAAATAGGTGAAGTAATATTGATTTGAAGTTAGTGATATAATTAAAGATAAATAAACTTGAAATTTATTTGTATTCAAATGCCGTCTTCTGAGCATTATGGTGCACATGAATTTCAATAGTTGAAGCGGTTTATCTATAGAACATATATTAATTATTGATTGGTTACACAATCCTTGGAAATGACGAAACAAAGATTAATTTTCTTGGGGAGGCTATTAGTGATAAACGATAATTTGAAGGCGAATTATATTAAATTTAGGAATTATGGTGAAAAAGCCAAGATTGTCGAGTTGTTGACATATGCATTAAAAAGTGAGGATTTCAATGATGAGGAACGTTGCTGGGCATTGTGGAACATTTCTGATAATTTAGCAATGTTGAGAAAATCTGATAATGAATTAGATAATCATAAATTATTTGAGAAACAAATTTTACAAATGGATTCTAAATATTTACATTGGATTGTTTCAGACGGAACACAGAAGATGACTTTAATGGTTGGTGGGTATGAGGAATATTGGTTTGACTTATACAAATTTGCTTGTAAACAATCATCCAAAACGATAGAAAACAGACGAATTCGCTTTGAATCTCACAGAGCTTCAATTGCAACGCCAATGAAAATTCAATATAATTTCAACAAAGAAAATTCTATTTTAGCATTAGATAATATGAAAAATATGCTTCTTGAATTGAAAGATGACTATAATTATAAATTTTATGAAATAACATATTTTACTCAACATATTGGTTTGGATGCTTTACTTGGAAGTGTTTCTGATACTGTTATTGAAGAATCTATAAATAGTTTTTCAAATATTGTTGATTTACTGTTTTATGATAATAATGAGCATGATGATAACAATGAATACTTGCTTGGTTCATGGCAACAACTAAATGGTAAACGATCGAAATATAATCAATCAAGGGCTGGGGTAGGAAACTATATTATTTCACTTGTGAATGCTGGAAAATATAAAATTGCTCTTAATTGCTATGAAAAAATAGTGCCATTCAATTTATCTATTAGCAATTATTTTAACAGCAAAATTCAATTAGCAAAATCAAAATGTAATATCTTATAATTAATTTATATATTTTCAATATTATTTTAAATAATGTACTATAAAGATTCATGATAAAACTCCGTAGGTACGGATGAATTTTTTCCTTGTACTAACATGTGAGTGGAATAATGTTGATTAGGGATAGTTTAAATAAAGCTTTATAAATCTTAGATGATGAATCGTAAAAGTCTTAGAACTTTCAATCTGTTTGAGTCAAAGATGAGCTATTGAAAGTTCTTAGAAATTTAGGATTCATTAGCTTTATTTAATGTTTCAAATCAACATTATTCCCCACAGTTATCTACTGAACTTAGTTTTGATGCTTGTCCAGTAATCTGCATTTTCGAGTCCAAGTCTCCAAATAGCTATGCCAGATAAATTATATGAATTTACTAAATCCAGCTTGTAATTTAGGCTTTGAGAATTTTCAAACCACACACTGTGGATGATGCCAGTTGAATCTGTATAGTTAAAGTAAGGAGATTGTGATACAGAATCCCACTTTATACTACTAGCAGTAGTTAAAGCTAAATTGTAAATTCCAGAAATACCATAAGCTTTTGTTGAAGTTGATGTCCAATCATATCCATAGGCAGCTGTTCCAAGTAAGATTTTTTCCCTTGGTATTACAGTAACGGCGTATTTGATTACGTTTTCTACCCAGCCAATTGAAGCTATAGCACCAGGTGTCCCGCCAGGATAGTGCTCATCGTAAGTCATTAGCACAATTTGGTCTGAATAATTTGGAAGAGCAGCGTAATCATAAGCACCATTCCAGGAAGCACTTGGGCTGTCGCTGGTCTTTGCAGGAACTGCCATTGTTACGTAAAAACCTTGGGGATGAAGAGTAGTGTAAAGCTCGTTCATAAAGGCTGTAAGGTAACTTCTATCATAATAATATACACCTTCAAGGTCTATGTTAACACCTTTGTAGCCATTTAATTTTAAGGCATTTACTATATTGTTTATAAGATTTGTTCTGTTTTGGGAAGTTTCCAATAAGGATTTTGCTATTGCTCCATCAAAATTGTTTGTTATCATAGCAAAAGCCTTAATTCCATTGTTATTTGCATAGGTTATTTGATTTGTTGGTATTAAGCCTGAAATATTTCCAGTGCTATCTGCTGTATAAGTATCAGTTGCAATTTCATCAATAGTTGATGTATTTGCTGTCATTGAATTGTAAGAAGAACTATCTCCAGAATAGTAGTAGGTAGCGTAACCTAAAACTAATTTCTTTGAAATAGTTGATGTTGGTAGAGTTGCAATACTTATGTGCTTAGAATCTAAAGAGGTACCATAGGAATTATAGGCCCTAACAAAATACCAATAGGTTGTATTTGGCTGCAAAGCTGTATTCTTATAAGTATTAGTTGATAAAGTTGCTATTAAAGTATAATTTGAATCGTAAGAGGTTGCCCTATACAATTTGTAACCAGCTGCACCTAAAGAAGTTGCCCAGCTTAAAGTTGCGTCGCTGGAGGTTACATTTGAATAGGTTATAGAAGCTGGAGCTAATGGTGTAGAACCGGTCTTGGAAGACTTTGCTAAAATATAGCCTGGGTTTAAAATTAGTACAGTAATTAGAAGTACAGCCATAAAAAGTTCTTTGCAGCGTTTCATTGTAAATCACTCCTTTTTTATATAGTGATAAATATATCGACCAAAAACGACAAAAAATTTACTGGTAAATAATTGTTTTAAGCCCTTAAAATTCATTGATAAGTTTACTATACTAATTGTTAAATATAGTATAAAATCTTATTAGAGAGAGAGAATTTGATATATTATTGATTGTAAAAAAGGAGAAATATATAAATGAATAAGAAGATAAAATTAGAAGAAGACCGTTATAGTCAACCTACAGTAATAATAGACGGAGAAAAAATACCACTAATATTAAAAATTAAAACTGAGTATGCGCAAGAAAACGATAAATTGTTTTACGAGTTTCATATACTGGGCAATATTATTGAAAAGCAAGTAAAGTGTTGCGATTTTAATGACATAAATCTATACAACGAGCTTTTGAAATATTTACAAATATTCAAAAAATACCATCTAAAATGGAGTAATGGTGGTAGATATAGTAATATGGGTACTTTTTCAATTGAAGAAACTCAATATAAATATAAAAAAGAGTATCCATGTGGTGGTTTTTCATGTGATTATAGCAGAGACTATATAGCTGTTACTTATATTGATAGCGATAAATGGGTTGTTATTGGAAATCCAACATTAGATAAAAATATGAATATACTTGATGATAGGTTTTACGAGATAATAAAAGAAAAAATGAAAGTTTAGTACAGGAAAAGTACTTTTATTCAGTATTATATATGAATAATCCTATCTGTAATTTTACAAGTTATATTTCAACGCTATTTTAAAACATAGCCTAGAACTTAAATATTATCAACTGTTCATATATACGAAGGGGGGCAATCATGGTGATGAAAAGATTATTAACTGCAGCTGTTTTTGTTTTATTAGTTTTTATGCCTAAAACTGTACAAGCAGTAGATGTAAACGTTTTTCCGGCAAAAGTAGATATTGATATGAATAAGGAGTGGAAAATAACCTTTAGTAAGGCTATAGACGTGGCATCAATTAACTCATATAATTTTAAGATTATGGATAATACTAGAGATGTTGGTGTAAAGGTAAAAGCGGATAAAAGCAATCCTAAAGTAGTAATTCTGGAACTTCCAACTCTCGGATATGTTCCTGGAAAAACTTATACTTTAAGTGTAAGCCCAGATGTAAAATCTCAGGATGGAAAAGCTTTAAATATTCCAGTAAACATGAATTTTACTACGAATTCTGCTATGGCGGATGGAACAAATTACAATGGACTTCCAGTGGTTTATTCATGCAGTATGTTAAATAAAATTTTAACTACAAGTGACAAGCTTTCGCTAAATTTGAAGGCTTCAGGAGATAAGGTAAAGTATAGAATATTTTTGTACAAGTTTAATTATACGGGATATAACTTTGAAAAATATAAGGAGCTTACAACTGGATATACCAGTGCTGTGGATGCTGCAGATTATAATTTTCAGTATAATAATTCAATTGATGAAGGAGATTATAAGGTTGTAGTATATGTTAAAGGTCAAAGCAGTGTAATTGGAGCAAATGAGGATGGAAACACGGATTTTGATAATTACTATACTAATTATGCTAGATGTATTAAAAATGTTATAGGAAATTCTAATATGCAAAATATAACCTACAAAAACTACAGTATTGGTTTTGATAAAATAGTAAATCAGCAGGTTGCTTCAAATTCTTCTAAATATGAAATAAAAACCTACTGGAGTGATGGAAGTAAAAATATTATTTCGTATTATATGAATCCAGACAACTTTATGGATGATGTCGGAAAGTATATGTTTATGAAAATTGATAAAACTTTAGATAATGTGACTGCGGAGGATTTAAACTTGGTGCTCAAAGGAAAAGGAACCTTGGAAGGAATGGGACAAACATTTATTGATGCTGCAAATAAGTATAAGCTTAATGTTGTATATATTGTGTATCATGCACTTCATGAGAGTAACAATGGAAAATCAAATCTTGCTTCTGGAAATATACAAGTTCAGGGAAAAAGTACATATAATTTTTTTGGCATAGGAGCATATGATTCGGACCCAGATAAAAACGGTGCTAAGTATGCCTATGACAATGGATGGTTTACTCCAAAGGATGCACTTCAGGGAGGAATTGAGTTTATAGCCGAGAAGTATATTTATAGTACAAATTCTGCTTTTTCTGACAGGAAAACTCTTTATACTATGAAATGGAATCCTTCTTATCCAGCAGCTTATGAATATGCTACTGATGTTCAGTGGGCTTACAATATATCTAAGTTAATATATAATTCTTTTAAACAAATTTTGGATAAAAATAACATAATTTATGAAGTGCCAAAATTTCAGTAATAAATTCCTCTTAAAAATTTAAAAAAACATATTATATTTCTTAATAATATGGGCAACATAAATATATTCTTAATATTTATTGATTTTTTAGGAGGGATTTTACTATGGCAGATAGTAATAATGATGATAAAAAAGTAGCACGTTCAAACAGTGGAGGCTTTGGTCATTGGCTTGGTAGATTGGCGATTACAGCTGTTATATTAGCTATAACTTCATATTTAACGCCGGGCTTTAGCATTAGAGGTTTATGGTCTTTTTTATTAGCAGCAGTTGTTATAACAGTAATAGATTATTTTGTTGAATCCTTTATGGGAGTTGATGCATCTCCTTTTGGAAAAGGATTAAAAGGTTTTGTTATTTCAGCTATAATAATATACCTAACTCAATTTTTAGTTCCAAACATGAGAGCATCAATACTAGGAGCAATATTAGCAGCTCTTGTTATTGGAATAATAGATGCAATTATTCCGGGAAGGGCAATGTAATTTTACTGCGAAGATAGTTTATTATAATAAAAATGGAAAGGAGATAAACTCCTCTCCATTTTTATTTTACAATTAAAAGCTGCTGTTTATAGTGTGGTATGACTTAAGTTTACGAGTTTTGCATTTGGAACATAATCCTCTATTATTTTTCTAGCAAGGTTAAACCAGCTTTTACACTTATCAAGTATTATTGAATCTGAGGTAACAACTCTTCCAGTATTACAAAGTATCATGTCAGCATTTGGAACAAGATCAACACTAGTACTGCAGTGCCATGAAATGGAATGAAGCAGTATCCTTTCCTTAAGTCGTCCGGAATTTGAAACAGGTGAATCAAGAAAAAATTTAACATTTTTAGCCTTAAAGTCGTTAAAGGCCTTACCTAGTATTTCTAGGGCTTTGTCTGTTTTATCTATAAGGCGGTAACTTCCTTGAATACCTGCAATATCTCTTACTGTACTATCATTTCCAATTACCAGTATACCTCCAGAAAGAGCCACCTCCATAGTGATTATTAAGTTGAAGCCATCTATATATATGTTATCATCTTTAATATTTTCACAGGGAATGCTTTTTAAAATTCTTCTTTCAATATCTTTTTTTGAACCAGTAGAGCGTTTTAAAGCTTGACGCTGGCGAATAGAAAATTGATAGTGACCTCCAACAAAATTCATTATGGAATTTATACTGTAGTTCCTGTTAAGAAGCCAAAATACTTCTTCTTGAGCTTTTTTTAATTTTAAAATTTCCTCTTTAGAAAACCATCTTGAATCTTCAGCATCAAATCCTCGTTTTGCTATTCTAAGCGTAAAATTCTCATCATCGTCCAACTAAGACACCTCTTTGTCTTTTTCAAGCTCAATTATAGTCATTATACTGTAATTAGCAAGATCCATAAGAGTATCTATTATACTTTCATCTTTAACTTCAGCTTCATTTTTTATGAGCTGCTTAAATCTTTGGAGTTTATCTTCTAATCTTATAGCGGGCATTATAGGACCGTACTCTTCAAAGCCTTTTCCGAAGCTGTCGCCATAATCCTTGTTTTTAGCTGCGTAAAGCTTATTAAGTCTTTCACATATTTCCTTGTGTTTATCAACCTTATTCATATGCAAAACTCCTTTCTTTTAAAATATTATACAATAACTTTTTTCAATATGATATAATTATGTATAGAATTTTTGTAGTTCGGAGGTGACAATGTGGAGAATAATATTAAAACATTTACTTCAAAAAACAGTTACAAATCATTGGTAGCAGATGCTGGATTAGTTTTACTTACAGTACTTGCTAACTTAAAGGATAAATTTTCAATGCTTGGCATTATTTTTATGGCAGTTGTAGTTATTTATGTAATTTTTGATATAACTTGTACAATATACAGGTATAAGATGACAAAGCATAAAAAAATACCTGATTTAGCAATTGATTCCGAAAAGGTAATCATATATAGTGGATTTCCTGTTAAAAAAACTGAGATTAAATTTAGCGAAATGGAAAGTATATTTGTTCCAAAATGGGATAGACTTATAGAAATTAAATTGAAAAATAAAACTAAGGCAAATATAAATTTAGCTACATATAGTCATGAGGATGCAACTGAAATAAAAAATATATTTAATGAAATACAAGCTAGGGTTATCCTTAAAGATTTCGGTAAAAAGGATAAGCCTAAAACCTATCATAATGTTAACGGAAAATGTTATACAAAGTAACAATGCTTCGTCACATAAACATTCGCGGGGTTTGGGCGTAAGCCCATTATCCTTCTAGAATAAGATAAAAGTACTTTCAATAATAAGCCCTATAAATCTAAGGTTCAAAAAATAATAAAATACTAAGAAATTTCAATAACTCGCTGAAAAAATGCTCATACAATTGAAATATCTAAGTATTTTACAATTTTTGAACTGAGATTTATTAGGACTTTTTTAAATCGTTCCTTCAGCATTGTTACTTTGTTCCGCCGGGAGTGCAAGGAAAAGATTCTTCCGTGCCTACGGAATTTTGAACTTGAATTTTTGTAATCAATTAAATTTTTTTATTTTAGATTTATTAGTTTTATTGGATATGTTTTTTAGGGTATACTGTAAAAAATATATCAAAATTCATAGATTAGGAAGTCAGATTATGAATAATAAATCTATAATCAAATATAGTCATATAATCATAGTGAGGTAAACTATAAAAGTTTATATTGTCCTAAATGTCACAAGAAAACTATGTGCAAAGGTGTTTTAAAACAATAAATATAACTACAATTATAATTTAAGAGGGATTGCATGATCCCTCTTAAATTATATAATATTTTCAACACCATTTTAAAATAGAGCGGTTTTATTTAATATCCTATTATGCACTTATTTTGCATGATTTTTTAATGAATTACGTAAAAAGCTTTAAATTTCTATAAAAATGTATTATAATATTTACATCAATACGAATTATATTGTTTATTAATAAAAAAATGTTCGTAAAAAGTTAAGGAGAATGTAGATTATGCTTGATAAAGATATGGTTAGAAGAATATTTGTTGTTAAGAAGGAAGGCTTTGATGTTGAAGCAAAAGGAATTCTTAAGGACCTTAAAGAAAATCTAGGTGTAGATGGACTTGAAAAAGTATCTGTTTATAACAGATATGATGTGTCTGGCATAACTGATAAGGAATATGAAGCTGCAAAAAAAATAGTGTTTTCAGAAAGTACAGTAGATGAAGCTTACGATGAAAAAATAAATATAGGACAAGATGAAAAGGTATTTGCAGTAGAATTTTTACCAGGACAATACGATCAAAGAGCAGACTCAGCAGCACAGTGTATGCAGATACTTACAGGCAAAGAAAATGTCACAATAATTTCTGCAAGAGTAATCGTACTAAAAGGAAATGTAAGTGAAAGCGACTTTGAGAAAATAAAAAAATATATAATCAATCCTGTAGATTCAAGAGAAGCATCCCTAGAAAAACCTTCTACATTAAAAGTTCAATATAATCTTCCAGATACTGTTGAAACAATTGAAAATTTTATAAACTTTAGTGAAAGTGAATTAGAGGCATTTCTAAAAGCTAGAGGACTTGCAATGAGTCTTGATGATTTAAAATTCACTAGGGAATATTTTAAAAATACAGAAAAAAGAAATCCAACAATTACAGAAATAAAGGTTATAGATACCTATTGGTCAGATCACTGTAGACATACAACTTTCCAAACTAGATTAAATAATATAAGATTTGAAGATGGAAAATACTCAAAAGTAGTTAAAGCTGCATATGAAGATTATCTTGAAACAAGAAAAGATGTTTATGGAGATAAAAAGAAAGAGTTGTGCTTAATGGACATAGCTGTTATAGGCATGAAAGCTCTTAGAAAAGATGGATATCTTGATGATCTTGATGCATCTGACGAAATAAATGCTTGCAGTATTGTTGTTGATGCAGATATAAATGGTAAAACTGAAAAATGGCTTGTTATGTTTAAAAATGAAACTCACAACCATCCAACAGAAATTGAGCCATTTGGTGGTGCCGCTACTTGTCTTGGTGGTGCAATAAGAGATCCATTATCAGGAAGATCTTATGTATATCAAGCTATGAGAGTTACAGGAAGTGGAGATCCTAGAACAAAAATAGAAGATACAACAAAGGGAAGACTTCCTCAAAAGAAAATAACGCTTGGAGCTGCTCATGGTTACAGTTCTTATGGAAACCAAATTGGTCTTGCAACAGGTCAGGTTTCAGAATGTTATGATGAGGGCTTTATAGCAAAGAGAATGGAAGTTGGAGCTGTAATTGCGGCTGCACCTAAGGAAAATGTTGTAAGAGAAGAGCCAAAGCCTTCTGATGTAGTTGTTTTACTTGGTGGTAGAACTGGAAGAGACGGCTGCGGTGGAGCAACAGGTTCTTCAAAGGAACATACAGTAAGTTCACTAGAATCTTGTGGTGCTGAAGTTCAAAAGGGAAATGCGCCAACTGAAAGAAAACTTCAAAGATTATTTAGAAACAAAGCTGTAAGCACCATGATAAAAAGATGTAATGACTTTGGAGCAGGCGGAGTTTCTGTAGCTATTGGAGAACTTACAGATGGACTTGATATAAACCTAGATTTAGTTCCTAAAAAATATGAAGGTCTTGATGGAACAGAACTTGCAATTTCAGAATCTCAAGAAAGAATGGCAGTTGTAGTAACTAAAGAAAATGCTAAGAAATTTATAGAATATGCTGAAAAAGAAAACCTTGAAGCTGTAGTTGTAGCAAATGTAACAGACAGTAAGAGACTTAAACTTTTCTGGAAGGGAAATGCTATAGTTAATGTTACAAGAGAATTCCTTGACACAAATGGTGTTAGACAAAATACAGACGTACTTGTAGAAGCACCTTGTGAAAAGCACAGCTATTTTGATAAAGAAGCAGCAAGTAAAGACGTAAAAGAAAAATGGTTAAACACTCTTTCTGATTTAAATGTATGCAGTCAAAAGGGACTTTCTGAAAGATTTGACAGTACTATAGGAGCAGGAACAGTTTTAATGCCTTTTGGTGGAAAATATCAAGAAACACCTGCTGAAGGTATGGCTGGTAAACTTCCTGTACTTGAAGGAGATACTACAACAGGAACAATAATGACTTATGGATACAATCCTAAAATAGGAAAATGGAGTCCTTTCCACGGAGCAATGTACGCTGTAGTTGAATCACTTACTAAAATTGTATGTATGGGCGGAGATTATAAAAAATCAAGACTTACTTTCCAGGAATATTTTGAAAGACTTAATAAAGATGAAGAAAAGTGGGGAAAACCTTTTGCAGCACTTCTTGGTGCGCTTTATGCTCAAAAGGAATTTAAAACACCTGCAATTGGAGGAAAGGACAGTATGTCTGGAACCTTTATGGATTTAACTGTACCCCCAACTTTAGTTTCTTTTGCAGTTAATGTTTTAAATGTTAACAAAGTAATATCACCAGAATTTAAAAAGATCGGCAGCACAGTAGTTTTAGTTAAAGCTTTAAGAGATGAAAATGAAATGCCTGTATTCTCTAACCTTAAGGCGAACTTTGATAAGGTTCATGAACTCATGGAAAAAGGATATGTTCTTAGTGCTCAAAGTGTTAGAAATGGTGGTATTTGTGCAGCAATAAGTAAGATGACATTTGGTAACAGAATAGGCTTTAAATTAAATGAAGCTTCAAATGCAGATTTATTTGCAGAAGATTATGGTTCAATAATACTTGAAGTTTCTTCAGATTTAGATTTAAAAGAAGCTTTTGGAGAAACTAAATATGCTTTACTTGGAACAACTGAAAGAGAATATGAAATTGATCTTGGAAAAACTGTAATTGACTTAAAAGAAGCTTATGCAGCTTGGACAAATACTCTTGAAAAAATATTCCCAACAAAAGCAGAAGTTCCTGAAAAACCAGAAATAAACGTAGAGCCTAAATATGAAAATACAAAGGTAAGCATATTAAACAAGATTGCAAAGCCAAAAGTATTTATTCCTGTATTCCCTGGAACAAATTGCGAATATGATTCTAAGAGGGCCTTTGAAAAAGCCGGCGCAGAAGTGAGTACAGTTGTATTTAGAAACTTAAAGGAAAGCGACATTGAAGCTTCTGTAGAGGAATTTGTAAAAGAAATAAGAAAATCTCAAATAATAATGCTTCCAGGCGGCTTTAGTGCTGGAGATGAACCAGATGGTTCTGGAAAGTTTATAGCAGCAGTATTTAGAAATGAAAGAATTAAAGATGAAGTTATGAAATTATTAAATGAACGTGATGGACTTATGCTAGGAATTTGTAACGGCTTCCAGGCACTTATAAAACTTGGACTTGTTCCATACGGTGAAATAAGAGAAATAGATGATAAATGTCCTACTTTAACTTACAACACAATAGGAAGACACGTATCTCAAATGGTATATACTAAAATTGTTTCAACAAAATCACCTTGGTTCTCAAATGTAGAAAAGGGAGATATACACTGCATACCTGTTTCCCATGGTGAAGGAAGATTTGTAGCTAGCTTAGAACTTACAAAGAAGCTTATGGAAAATGGTCAGGTTGCAACTCAATATGTTGATTTAAGTGGAAACTTAAGCTATGATACTAAGATTAATCCTAATGGTTCTGTTTGCTCCATAGAAGGTATAACTAGTCCAGATGGAAGAATACTTGGTAAGATGGGTCACTCAGAAAGATTTTCAAGCAACACTTACAAGAATATATTTGGAAATCAAGATCAGAAGATATTTATGAGTGGAGTAGAATACTTTAAATAAAATTGCGAAGTAAGTGTATCGCAGGATATTAAATAAAATTAATAAATCTAAGATAAAAAACTTTAAAAGCCTAAGAAGTTTCAATAACTCGCTGAAAAAATGCTCAGACAATTGAAACATCTAAGGCTTTTAAAGTTTTTTGCCTAAGATTTATAAAATTTTATTTAAACCATCCTACAATACACTTACTTCGCATTACACGGTGGTGCAAAGAAAAAATTCCTCCGTACCTACGGAATTTTCGAGTGAATCTTTATAGTAATGTATAGTATGTGTTATATTTTGAAAGTTATGTTATAATAAGTATTATTAAAAACTGCAATCTAATAAACAATAGTAAATTATGACGAATCAAGACTATGTTTATAAAGGGGTATAAGTCTATGATTAATAAGAAAATTATGATGGATTGCGTATACAAACAACTTGCTATTGATTATAATTGCTCTCCGGATGATTTTCTGAAAGATGGTCTTATTTTTACAGAAGCAAAACAAAATGAAGGAAGACGGCCTTTTCCGTGGATAACACCAAGATTGGAAATGATTACAATGGGAAATAGCATAGTCATAAATGCATCTGCTGATATTTTGCCATTAGTTTATAAACAGCTTGAAGGCAAGACAAGATATGAAGCATTGAATATGCCATTTGTTTACGGTGTCAATCCTTATTTTCTTCCGGATTTGGACAAGATTACTCTTTTGAACAGAAATAAAGAATTTGAATATGAAACTATTGAAAGAGATGATATACAGAAGCTTTATATATTGAAAGATTTTAATTATGCTTTACAATATGACATTAATAGTCAACATCCCGAAATGGTAGCGGTTATAGCTAAATACAAAGACACGGTTGTTGGAATAGCAAGTGCAAGTGGTGAATGTAAGACCATGTGGCAGGTCTGTGTTGATGTTATACGTTCATACAGGGAAAATAAACTTGCAACTATTCTTGTAAATAAATTAACACTTGAAGTACTTAAACGTGGGTATATTCCATATTACAGTACAGATTGTAGCAATGTTATTTCTCAACGCGTAGCAGTTCAAGCAGGATATCTCCCTGCATGGTCGCATTGCTTTAGAACAAGGCTGGGTTCATTATTGAAACCTTAAAAGTGATATTTATAGGATGATTAACAAAATTCTTGTTAGATTCATTAATGGCTTATAGGTTAATGAAGTAGAGAAAGATGCATTAAAGAATCTTTAAGGGGGAGTGCTAACTGGCACTCAATCAATAGGTGATGTTATACAAACAATACTTTTAGCAGTAGTGGCAATTGGATATCCAAAACAATCGACATATCCACGACCACGAAAGTTACTGGAAGAAGTTACAGAATGTATATAGGTTTTATTTATCTATATGTTTCTCAATATTCTTATATTGAGCATTATAGATAGACAATACTACCTATAATTTTTATAAGGCTATATTTAATAAATACTATGTTAAAACATAGACTTATTAATAAAATGATGCTATTAAAAGTCTAGGGAAGAGGGGCACATTATGCCCAAAAATGATAATATGCTAGCAATTTTATGGATGCTGAATTCAGGTAAAAAAATAACTGCAAAGCAAATATTCGAAAGGTTAGAAATAAACATAAGGTCAGTTTATCGTTATATGGATGCATTGTGTGTTAGTGGAGTTGCAATAATATCGGAGCCTGGTCATAATGGTGGATATAGTCTGCTTAACAATTTTATTAAGGCACCACTGTTTTTTGATATTGAAGAGAAAAAATCACTTTTGCATGCTGCCACTTTTGCAATGGAAGCAGGATACCCTTTTGCAGAAGCATTAAATAGTGCAACATCAAAGTTAAAGATGTTCTCGAATCAAGAACAAGAAAAAGTACTCAATCGTCATTTAGTCGGATTTGAAGTAGTGAGCCGTGTTTGTGATCCGGCTGTCAAACCTATATTAATGGAAATTGAGCAAGCTGTTGCGAGTGAACGCTCTATGGAAATTGACTACTCTACAGGTTATGAAGGAAGGACATCCAATAGGGTTGTTGATCCTTATGGGATGCTTTACTGGAATAATAAATGGTATGTTATTGCATTTTGCCATCTTAGGAATGAAATTCGCAGCTTTAGGGTAGATAGAATAGTAAATATTATAAGTACTAAAAATACTTTTAAGCGTCCTGAAGCTTTTTCGGCACGTGAGTTTTTTACAAAAAGCTTATTATTGGATGTGGAAAGCAAAGTAGGACTTTGTACTTTAGTAATTGAGGGCAAGTCAGAAGCATTGAATGATCTTTGCTCACATTGGTTTTTAGGACATTATCTGATAGAACGAACTGAATGCAGAGCGAAATTCTTAATGGATGAAAACTCAATCTATACATATGTTCCTCATATTCTACTTCAATATGGTAAATCAATAAAGGTACTTGAACCAAATGGTTTTAAAGATGCTATGGTAGGGATTCTTAAAGATTTGATGGCCCATTATCTTCACTGACTGAGTTTGTAAGTGAAGATAATATATAATAGCTTCAGATGGACTTTGAGACCATGCTGTAAAAAATAGCAACAATAAAATTAATTTGGAGGAATAGAAAATGAAGAATACAGTATATCTTTATGTATTTGATACAATGGCAGACTGGGAAATAGCTTATTTAAGTACTGAAATCAATTCGTGAAGGTACTACAAAAAGGGATTAGTGCCGCTAAAAGTAGTAACTGTAGGAATTACCAAGACCCCTATTACTACAATGGGAGGTCTTAGAATATTGCCAGAAATTGAACTTAAGGAGTGTAGTGTTAAAGATGCTGCTGCTTTGATTCTACATGGTGGAAATACATGGACAGAAGCAATTCATGCTCCCATTATAAGAATGGCTGAAGAATATTTAGAGAAATGTATTGTTGTAGGGGCAATTTGTGGTGCTACAATAGGACTTGCTATAGGGGGAATATTGAATAAGCAGGAATGTGTAGTAACTGATGGAAGTTTGATTACTGCTTCTGGAATAGCTCCTCTTGAATTTGCTTTGCATATATTGAAGATTCTAGATGTATTCTTAACGCAAACCCTAGATTCCTGGTACAATCTTTATAAAACCCAAGAGTCAAAATATTTCTTTGAGCTTATGAACTCAATTCAATAAAAGGTGGATTAAAGTGGGGAAGCTAGCTGTTTTAATCCACCTTTTACCTTAACGTGTTTTTTTGTCGGTGATACCCCTCCAATTTAATTGAATATAAAAATTAGCGCCTAAAATTCCATAGATATGGAGAAATTTTTTCCTTACACTACTGTGAGAGTGAAGTAATAATACTGAAGGAACGATTTAAAAAAATTCTAATAAATCTTGGCTCAAAAATCTTAAAATGCTTAGATATTTCAATCTGTTTGAATGATAGCAAGTTATTGAAATATCTTAGTATTTTATAATTTTTGAACCTTAGATTTATAGGATTTTTTTTATGCGATGAAGCATTGTTACTTCACTATTCTCCATATATCTCTGGCATATTTTTTTATTGTATTGTCGCTTGAAAAGGCCCCTGAATGAGCTATATTAATAATTGACATTTCACGCCATTTACCTTGATTTTTATAAAGCTCATCTATTTTGTTTTGAGCATCTATATATGAAGCAAAGTCCTTAAGAACAAAGAATTCATCGTTATTTGCAAGTAGATATTTATGAATATCTGAGAATTCTGAAGTAGGTACTCCTAAAGAACCATTTACTAAGCTATCAAGTATTCTCTTGAGTCTTGGATCTTTGTTATAATATTCCGTTGAGTTGTAGCTTTTGTTTTTCTCATATTCCATAACTTCATCTTTTTTCATACCGAATATAACTATATTGTCATCACCAACTTGATCACGTATTTCAACATTTGCCCCATCAAGGGTCGCTATTGTAATAGCTCCATTCATCATAAGCTTCATGTTTCCGGTTCCAGAAGCTTCTTTTGTAGTAGTTGATATTTGTTCACTTACATCAGCTGCTGGTATGATTTTTTCTGCTAAAGATACAGAATAATTTTCAAGGAATATAACTTTAATTTTTCCATTTACAGCTTGATCGTTATCAATGAGATCTGCTACAGTATTAATAAGCTTTATTGTTTGTTTTGCTAGGTAATACCCTGGAGCAGCCTTTGCACCAAAGAAAAATGTTCTTGGAACAATGTCAAGGCTAGGATTATCTTTAAGTCTATAATAAAGATCTAATATATTAAATACGTTTAAAAGCTGTCTTTTATATGCATGAAGTCTTTTGACTTGTACATCAAAAATAGAATTAGGATCTATCGTAACACCATGTTTGCTTTTGAAATAATCTGAAAATTGAGCCTTATTAGCTTGTTTTACTTCATAAATTTTATCTTGAAAATTTTTGTCTTTTGAATACGAGAGAAGATTTATAAGTTTTATTGGCTCTTTTATCCAGTTTTGACCTATATTTTTTGTTATTAAGTCTGCAAGTTTAGGATTTGACTGTAAAAGCCATCTTCTATGCGTTATTCCATTTGTCTTGTTGTTAAATTTTTGAGGGAAGAAATTATAGAATTTTGAGAGTTCTCTTTCTTTTAATATTTCTGTGTGAAGTTTCGCAACTCCATTTACAGAATGACTTCCAACAATAGCAAGATAAGCCATCTTTACATAGCCATCGCATATGATTGCCATATCATGTACTATATTTAAATCATCATATTTAGCATAAACTTCTTTGCAGAATCTTTCATTTATTTCGTTAATTATCATAAAAATTCTAGGAAGCAGCTTTTTGAAAATATTAATAGGCCATTTTTCAAGTGCTTCAGCGAGAATGGTATGATTTGTGTAGGACATTACACTTGTTGTTATTTTAAAGGCTTCATCCCATTCAAGCATTTCTTCGTCTACAAGTATTCTCATAAGTTCTGCTATTGCAACTGCAGGATGAGTATCATTTATTTGAATTTGAATATATTCATCAAGTTTATTTATAGGCTTATGCATTTTTTTGTAAGTCCTTATTATACTTTGAAGTCCTGCACTTACAAAGAAATACTGCTGTTTTAATCTAAGTATTTTTCCTTCAACTCTTGTATCATCTGGATAGAGTACTTGGGATATTGATTGAACAGAATATTTGTGCTCAACTGCTTTTGTATATTCCCCTTTACTGAAGGAATCAAAATCAAAGTCTTTATCAATTGTTTCTGCACTCCATAATCTAAGTGTATTTACAGTATTGTTTTTATAGCCTATTATAGGAGTGTCGTAAGGAACAGCTAGAACAGCTTCAAAATTTTCATGCTTAAAGGATAATCTATCATTTTCTAAAACGGGGGTAACTTCACCTCCGAATTTGACTACTACTGCTTTATCCTCTCTTCTGACTTCCCAAACATTTCCGTTTTTTAGCCAGTTATCAGGTATTTCAACTTGATAGCCATTAACTATTTTTTGCTCAAAAAGCCCGTAATCATATCTTATTCCACAGCCGTGACCTGGTATACCTACAGAGGCCATTGAGTCTAGAAAACAAGCCGCAAGCCTTCCAAGACCTCCATTTCCAAGTCCAGCATCATGCTCAACCTCTAAAAGTTCATCTAAATCAATGCCAAGCTCTGCCAAAGCTTCTTTACACATGTCTTTTATTCCTAAATTCAAAAGATTACTTCCAAGTAATCTACCTATTAAAAATTCCATTGAGAAGTAATAAACCTGCTTTTTTTCTTTATTACTGTAGTTATCATTACTATTCATCCATTTTTCAGAACTATAATCCTTTACTAAAGAACTAATGGCGTAATACTTGTGAAAAGCTGAAGCGCTGGAAATATTTTCGGCATATAGAGCGGTAAGCTTCCTTTTGAAATCTTTTTTTAAGGTTTCCTTGTCTATTTGCATATAATTGCCTCCTTTAATCATAAATCCCCTTTAATTTCCGACGTGATATAAGAAAAGATTAATTATTAATAATAGTTGAAATTGTTTAAGTTTTTGAATAACTTATGATGTAATATTACAACTTTTGAGAATTTTAGTCAATGAGATTACTATAAATATACAATTTTATATGCATAGTATATTATATTAAATAGGTCCATTTGCAAGAACTTGTCCCTATATATTAAATAAATGATGTTGCTGTAGAATCATATTTAACTATTGTATACTCAAATCTTGCCATAGTACTTATATGTATACTTGTTAGTTTGCTGTATACTGCTAATGTTAACAGTATTGCAATTAAGCATATGAGTGCAATTGTGAGTATTTCATTCGCAGTATGTTTGCAAAAATAAAGTTAAAGGCTGGTAAATATTAATTTGTTTAGGTAGTAGGATGCAGGCTTGAGGTTGTTTAGTTTTTGGAATGTAGTGCTGCATAAGCATATTTTTTTAATGCAGCACCTTGTTTTAAATGATTTCGACAAAAAATTTACTACATTTTTTGTACATTTGAAGCTTGAAGACCTCTTGGACCTTTTACAACGTCATATTTTACTTCTTCACCTTGATCTAAAGTTTTTTTAGGGCCATTTTCTTTTATAGATGAATAATGTACAAATACATCATCTTCGCCCTCTGACGAGATAAATCCATATCCTTTTTCAGGATCAAACCATTTTACTGTGCCTATTTTCATTCTATGCCTCCATTAAATTTAAAGATATACTTAGTATTAGCAAAAATAATTAAATTAATGTAAAATAATCTTAAAAAAGAGTATGGAGTACAGAGAACATAGTACAGTGAAGGAGGATTTTTCTCCTCTGTCGATGCAAAAAATCTTAAACTTAATGCTTGCGCATGGCGCAAAATATAATATTCAGCGCAGCAGATAATATAAGTTATAAGATTTACCTGAGAGAAACGAAAGGTAAATCCACCTTCACTGTACTCTTTACTCTAAGCTTTTAAAAATTACTTGTGCAGTTATAGTACTTGTAATTTTAATATTTTAGGTTGTACCTAAAAAAGGGTGGTGTTTAAATTGAAAATTGGATTAGCGCAAATGAATATTGTTTGGGAGAATAAAGAGGAAACGGAAAAAAGATGCATTAAATTTTTGGAAAAAGCTTCAAGAGAAAAGGTGGATTTATTGGTTTTTCCGGAAATGACGCTTACAGGTTTTTCTATGAATGTAAATAAAATTGGAGAAAAGAATTTAGAAACTGTAAAATGGTTTTCTGAAAAGTCAAAGGAATATAACCTATGTATTGGTTTTGGCTTTGTAGATATTAAGGATAACATTGGCAAAAATAATTTTTCAATATGCACTCCGTATTTAGGTGAAATTGCAAGGTATACAAAAATTCATCCATTTTCATATGGAGAGGAAGATAAGCATTATTTAAAAGGGGAAGAAATTAAATATTTTAATATAGGTGACATAAATTTTTCCTCATTTATATGCTATGATTTGCGCTTTCCAGAAATATTTCAAGCGGCTTCTAAAAGGTCTGAAGCTATAATAGTAATTGCAAATTGGCCAGAGGCTAGGAGAGAACACTGGATAACGCTTTTAAAAGCAAGAGCTATTGAAAATCAGTGTTATATTTGTGCAGTAAATAGAGTTGGAGAAGGAAATGGTTTATATTATTCTGGTGATTCTATGGTTATAGACCCGTATGGAAGGGTAGTTTGTACCTCAAAAGATGAAGAAAAACTTCTTACAGCTGATATTAGTAAAGATGAAGTTAAAAATTGCAGAGAAAAGTTTAGGTTTAAGCAAGACAGAAGGGAAGAGCTGTATAAAAGATTGTTTTAACAGAAGAAAATTGACAGTTAAGGATAATTTACCTTTCGTTTTCTTAGGTAAATCTTAGAACTTAGCGGTATCTCTGCCAATTGTCAACTGTCCACTGTTGTGAATTCTGTTAAGTACTTCCAATAACGTTTTGGCATATGGGACATTCTGCATTTAGGATTGCGGCGGCCTTTAATTTCTACAGTGTTGTAGTAAAGTTTCCAAAGTTCCCTAAAGTGTTTTTCTTCCTCAGTAGGCTTGTTAAATTCCACGTTTTGTGCAGGGATAATGGAAGCTTTATATGGTTCATATAAAAGCAACATACTGTGGGTTTTATCATAAATTAAAAAATTTTCTTCTGGATACCTTTCGCAAAAATGCTGTTTTAAAAGCGGAAGAACGTAATTTTTAGGCTCTATTTCAGCCGCAAGCCATTCATTAAAACTAGAAAAGCGCAAAAAGCCCTTTAAAAGATGACTTTCATTTTTTAAATGTTTAACAGCTTTAAATAGTGTGTTTACCACGTCGTTAGAAAGCATATTCATAACAGAAGGCCCTGAGCTGTATCCCATGCGTAAAAACATTAAAATATAAAATTCTTTTTTAGGAAGGCAAGTTAAAAAAGCAAGTTCAACAAACTCTAAAGTTGAATTTCCTATTTTCTTTGGTATTGCAGTTAAAACACGGTTTGACTTTTCTGTATCTGTTATTATTTTTCTAGTAGGAAAAAAGCTTACTTGGTGTTTATCTGTAAGCACAATATCTGAAGGTATTTCTTTTTTTTCATAGCTTTCAAAAACGCAGCAGAGAAGCCCTTCAAAGCTTCCGTCATATTCATAAATTACATTTGACCTGTTAAGCATTTTCTTATATCCTCCTTTAAAAGCAAACTGTTATCGAAAAATGAAAGCTGCTTTGGCGCTGCTTCTGCCGGTAAATTATTTCTAAACGCATCTAAGGTTTTGTCTGACATTAAAGAACGTAGGACAGAATCCTCGTTTATTTTAACACCATATGAGAGTTTGCCGCTGCAGGTTATAAAATACTGCGCCCGCTTAAGTACAACTCCAAGCTTTTTAAGACCAGAAAAATCTAGTTTGACGGCTCTTCTCGTGGTTATAATTCGTTTTGCACTGTTTACTCCTATGCCTGGAACTCTAAGGAGAGCTTTATATGAAGCTGTATTCACATCTACAGGGAAAAGCTCCATGTGATTTAGTGCCCAATTGCATTTTGGATCTATGTATGGATTAAAACTTTGATTATTATCATCTAAAAGTTCACTTGCCTTAAAACCATAAAATCTAAGCAGCCAATCTGCCTGATAAAGGCGATGTTCTCTTAAAAGAGGAGGCTTTGTATGTATTTCTGGGAGAAGGGAATTTTGAACCACAGGCATATATGCTGAAAAAAATACACGCTTTAATTTGAATTTACTATATAAGCTTTCCGCTAAATTTAAAATTTGAAAGTCTGTATCTGGTGTAGCACCTACAATCATTTGAGTGCTTTGACCAGCAGGAACAAATTTAGGAGCATGTTTATATACTACTATATCCTTTGAGTTTTCTTTTATTCTATTTTGAATATGATTCATTGGCATAAGTATTGAGTTTTTTGATTTATCCGGTGCAAGAAGCTTTAAGCTTTTTTGAGAGGGAAGCTCTATGTTTACACTCATACGGTCAGCAAGTAGTCCGAGTTCATCTATAAGCTTGCTGTCTGCTCCAGGGATAGCTTTTGCGTGAATGTATCCAGAAAAGTTATATTCATCTCTTAAAATTCTAAGGGTTTTAATCATATTTTCACAGGTGTAATCTGGATTTTTTATTATGCTTGAGCTTAAAAAAAGTCCTTCAATATAATTTCTCTTATAAAAGTTAATAGTTAAATCTGCTAGTTCACGAGGAGTAAAGGCAGCACGTCTTGTATCATTTGAAACTCTATTTACGCAGTATTTGCAGTCATAGATGCAGACATTAGTCATTAGTATTTTTAAGAGAGAAATACACCTTCCATCACCAGCAAAGCTGTGGCATATTCCACAGGCCTCGGCACTTCCAATACCACCTTTATTAGCTTTTCTATTGGCGCCACTTGAGGTGCAGGCAGCATCATATTTTGCAGCATCTGTTAAAATTTTAAGTTTCTCAAAAACGTCCATGTAAAACATCCCCTATATTTCAATCAGTTCACAGTGCACAGTTCACAATTCACAGTTAAGGAGGATTTACCTTTCGTTTCTCTTAGGCAAATCTTAGAATTTAATAGTGTCAGCTGCGCTGAACACTATGGTCTACCCCATGTGTTAGCATTAAGTTTAAGATTTTTTACAGCGACAGCGAAGAAAAATCATCCTTCACTGTGAACTGTGCATTGTGAATTGTGCACTGATTTAAGTACGAACTTATGTTCTCGATATTTTGATTATATCACAGAACGTGCGTTCGTGTAAATAAAAAATGGGTATGTTTTAAGTTAATGTTAAAAAGATATAATTAAACTAATACAGGATGTGAGTAGTATTATTGTTATTACTTTTATTATATAATTACATAGAAAGAGAGAACTAGAAATTCTCCTAGTCCTTTTATTCATCAAATTCAATCATTCTCTTATAGACTCCTGGATATGAATCTTCTATCAGCTTTGCTTGAACAGTTTTTTCATAGAAGGAAATAGCGCTCTTTGTTGGCCAGCCAATAACTTTTTTACTTTTAGCAGCTACATAGCAAGTTATTGGATTATTAGCAAAAGCAGCTTTACATTAATCTACATAGTTTTCTTCAAAATTTTCTTTGACAAATTTTAATATAGTGCTTCTATCGGGTGCTAATGCTCTTTTTATTTGAATTCCTTGTTTAAGTAAATGATCAAAAAGCTTTTCATTATTTTTTAAGTTGTATAGTTTAACTAACATATCAGCCATTGAATACACCACCTCTATAAAAATATAAATTATTATTGCTATAATATTTATTACAGCTTATGATAAATATATAATAAAAAAATAAAGAGTAGAGGTTATGCATTTACCACTGCTCTTTATTTTAATATCAATTCAATTAAGCTTTATAAACTTTTTTGTCACTACTTTTCATTATAAAGTATAGAGGAATTCCTATTATTATTGCTCCAAGTCCCCATATAATTTGAACCTTAGTTGCTTGAGTTAATAGCCAGCAGCTAATACCTACAGATAATATAGGAAGTATTGGACCAAAAGGTACTTTGAAAGTAGATTCCATTCCTTTTTTTCTAAAAATTATAACGGCAAGACAAGTTGGTATATATTGTGTAAACCTTGAAATTGCACTTATTGCTGCAAGTTGCGTAAAACTTCCTGATAAAGCAATAGGAATGGTTAAAACGGCAGTCACTATAATTGCTATATAGGGTGTACCTGCTTTATTTTTCTTAGTTAAGATTCTAGGCAAAAGTCCATCTTCAGCTAAAGCCACAGCTGATCTTGGAAGTATAAAGGATTCTGCTATATTTATACCACCTATGGATACTAAAGTACCAGCGGTAACTAAAATTCCGCCAAAACCGCCTAGAAATATAGCCGCTGATTGTGCTACTGGAGTACTGCTTTGTGCAAGTTTTGCTCCTAAGGTTCCTATAGATACTGCTTGGATTAATATATATATTAAGGATACTAAAAACATAGTTATTAAAATTGCTATAGGCAAATTCTTTTTTGGATTTTCCATATCTTCAGCTGCTACTGCTATAGCTTCAAAGCCAGTAAAGGCAAAGAATATTAATATTGCCGTAGCACCAAAGCTTGATGGAGTTACCTTAGTTGGAAACATAGGCACAAAATTTGTTCCTTTTATAAAGAAAATACCTACTGCTATAAATAATACTAAAGGTACAAGCTTTGCTATAGTCATGATATTATTTAAATTTTTTGCAAAGTCAACTCCTAAAGCATTTATAATGGATAAAACTATAATTATACCTATTTCTATTGAATTTTTAACTAGTGGAGTTGATGCTGCTGGCCAAACATTGGATAGTGCAGTAGTAAATCCAACTGCAAAAGTAGCCCAAGCTATAAAACCTACTACCAATTTCATGATTCCTACTTCAAAACCAACAAATTCTCCAAAGGCCTCTTTAGCATAAACATAAGGTCCACCATTTTTGTTAAATAAGCCTGCAACTTCTGCAAAGCATAAGGCCATAGCCATAACTAGTGCCATATCAAAAAAATACACCCAGATGCTTCCTGGACCCATAAGCTTCATTGCTTTTCCTGGAAGAAGAAATATGCCTGTACCTATTACTGCATTTATACCAAGAAGGACTATACTCCATAACCCTAATTTTTTGTTGCTACCCATTCTTAATCCTCCTTACTTGATACTTCTATTAATTTTTTAAATATATTAAGCATTGATTTGTTATCTTTTCTAGCCATCATTTCTGGATGCCATTGAATACCTATAACAAAGCCTTCTTCTTTTTCTATAGCTTCTATGATTCCATCTTTTGTTCTGGCTGCCACTTTAAAGCCTGGTGCCAAATCTTTTATTGCTTGATGGTGAAAGCTGTTTGTTATGATTTTTTCTCCTAGGATACTATATAGCTTTGTTCCTTTTACAATTTCAACACTATGTCCGGCTACTTCTGGTCTGGATTCCTGCACATGTTTAATGTAACAGCCTTCTATTTGAGATAAATCTTGATAAAGAGTTCCACCTAAGGCTGCATTTAAAATTTGTATTCCTCTGCAAATACCTAATATGGGCTTGTTTAACTCTATAGCAGCTTTAATAACCATAAGATCATATTCATCACGTTCAGGACATAAAAAGCCCTGTTTTTGTGAAGGTTCTTCACCATAAATTAATGGATTAACATCAAAACCTCCAGATATTATTATAGAATCCATAGCTTCTATTTGAATTTTTACTCTTTCATAATCTGAAATTACTGGCAATATTACAGGGGTTCCGCCAGCCTTTTCAACTGATTGCACATAGTCATTATTTACATAAGCTCTTTCATATCCGGGAAACATTCCACCTTGATCAATTAGTAAATTTCCTACTATGCCTATGAGTGGTTTTTTCATAAGTTATACCTCCTAATTTTTAGTCTATAATAAACAAAAATGCATATGAGAATTATACCACAAAATGTTACTAAAAGAACAAAAATGCTTAACGCAAATGCAAAATTTAACAATAAACAAACCTAAATGTTGTAAATTTGCTTGTTGTGCAATTATTAATGCATTATTTACTGGAGAACTTTATTATTCTAAATTTGTTTCGGATTTTTCTTATAAAGACACTATGAAGGTTTTTGTATGCTATAGGTAGAATATTTTAATATTAGTGATTATGTAGAGTGTAATTAAACAAATGAATAATTGAAGCTAATCGGGAAGTAAGAAATATAAGATAATAGGGGGTAGCCATGAAAAATATATTAATTACAGGCGGAGCAAGAGGTCTTGGCAAAGAATTGATAGACGTTTATTATACAAATGGATATAATGTTTTTACTGTTGTTAGAAAGCAAGAAGATTCTGAGAAACTAAGTAAAGAATTTACCAGTCATTTTACTCCGATTGTAGCAGACTTAGTAGATGATAATTGTATTGATATAATTAAAGATAATTTAACTAAAAGTATAAATCATCTTGATATTTTAATTAATAATGCAGGTATTCCAGGAAATGCTTATAAAATTGCAGATGTAACTTCAACAGAAATGAAAGCCTTATTTGATATTCATTGCCTTGCAATAATTAGAACTACTCAAGCAACATTAGATTTATTGAAAAATTCTGAAAAACCTAAAATAGTTAATATTACATCAAGGTTAGGTTCATTAAGTGAAATGGCATCAGGAGAATTTGAAGGACGTGAATTTTCTTACTCTTATATCACATATTTTTTAAAACGTGTATTAAGTAAGCATAATACTATTTATCTTTGAAAGTTAATTTAAGTATGATATTATATATACTGTATTTTATTTGAAGAAATGAGTAAGAAAGGAGCAGCTATAATGAAAAAATACATAACCATCGCAGTTATTGCAGTATTATTTATTGGAGGACTTTGTTATTATAAATTTGCTTCTGATTTTTCTTATCTAGGCACTACAAAAGCCAATGTTACTTCTACAGAGAGTAGTGGTTCTGCATTTACCTTTACTGGTGAAAAGGGAAAGAAAATTAAGGTTTTCTGCAATTCTTCAGTTAAGAAGGGAAATTTAAAGATAGTACTTACTAATTTAAATGGGAAAGTAATAAAGAAATTTAAAACTAATGAAAATTATTGTGAACAAGTGAGTTTAAAGGATAATGGAAAATATGAGCTTTCAGTGGCTTATGATAATTTTGTTGGGAATTTTAATGTTAAATGTAGATAGGCGAAGTAGTTCAAGGAAAAAATTCGAGGCCACTGAAAAACTAAAAAACATTACTAATTTAGATATATCTGTATATTTTTGCAGGTCATTTATGTCTAAAAAGTTGTTGGAGGGCTATTAGAAGGCCTCCTAGAGCCTTACTTATTTTACCAAGTAATTTGTGCAAAAAATATGGGGACTTTTTCAGTGGCCTCAAAAATTCCTCCGTGCCTACGGAATTTTAGGCATGAATGTTTAGAATGTACTGTGGATGACCAAGAACTGTCAACTATCAACTGATTAAAGTATATAAAATATTACTTGTAAAATTATAATATTGTCTATTTTAGCCTTTCAAGTTGTCTATCTATAATAAGGAGGTGTGAACTTGGGAAATTTATTGGGTTGTCTTTGTTATTTGTTTTTGATTATTGTGTTTTTTATTGATTATCGTAAAAACAAAAAAATGTACATGCTTTTGGCAGCAATATTTATATCCATAGAGTTATTTCTTGAAACGCCACTTGCAAGCGGTATTAATAAAATTGTTAAAAATGCATTGGAAGTGATAATGTTAATACTTATGGCTGCTACTTTGTATTTACTTGTAAAGGAATACAAAGAATATAAAGAAAAGAAAAAGTAAACATACACGGGGTTTGGGATGTAATCCCATTATCCTTCTAGAATAAGATAACGGCACTTTTAATAATGAGTCATATAAATCTAAGTGATATTCCTTCGTCTCACTGTGGTACAAGGAAAAAATTCCTCCGTACCTACGGGATTTTAGGTGTGAATGTTTATAGGTATTAGTAATTTATGACGAACTAACGATATTTATATAATATTTCGTAGCAACAAATCAGCATATAGAAAGGAATAAAAATGGAACAAAATATAGAATGTAAAAAATGCGGTTGTAGTATTTTGTATAAACCATTGGGGGCCAATTTTATTATCTTTTGTCCAGATTGTAAAGAAATGATGTTTTTGGAATGTGAGTATGGTTACGGTCCTGTAACGCCATGTAAATTATATTACAGAGATAAAGTTGTTGGAGATGTTTGTACAGATGCAAAGAATAACTATATTTTAAATTCATCACTTCTTCCCACAAAGATATATTTAAAGAGTAGATATCTAGATGCATTGCATGAAGCAACTGATATAGTTCAGAAACTGATTTGATAATTTCTTTATCAGAAGAAAATAAGCATAATATGTAGTTGAGTTATTTTGCACTGTTCTTACATTATGAACCAAAAAATATTCAGATAAAAATGCTTGGAGTGAAAATTATGTTTACTATTGGAGTTTTCGGTTTTATTGTAGATGAAAAAATAGGATGTTATTATGTCATAGAACCGACAAAGCTTGTGGAATTTACCTGGTGGAGGATTAGAAAAAGGAGAAACTATTAAGTATTTCAGCCTTAATGAACTTCCAGTAAACACTGTACCAAGACATATTGATAGAATAAAAGATTTTTAATATCTTCTTCCAATACCCGTGCCTTGCATTTCGTAACTAACGCAAAATTTATTAATATAATACTTAAAGCAGATTACAGAGCACAATGAAGGTGAATTTACCTTTCGCTTTGCTTAGGTAAATCTTAGAACTTAATAGTGTCAACTGCGCTGATCACTATATTTCGTATCATGCGCAAGCATTAAGTTTAAGATTTTTCAAAGCGATAGCTGAGAAAAATCATCTATTACTGTAATCTGTACTCCGTACTCTGTGCTCTGTTAAAAAGTATTACTTCACAACATTATTAGAAACTGTTTTACTAGGTTTATAGTAGTCTCTTATCCATATCCTTATGCTTTCTATAAGTATTACTGCAATCATTACAACAAGGACTATAGATAAAACTGCTAGAATGATTTTGTTTTGTGGTATATAAGTCATAATGTTTTCAATGGCAGCACAAACAGTAGCTGTTCCTGCAAAAGCCATTGGGATTATTGTAATAGGCACATATTTGCCTTTTCCCATTTTGAAGAGCACCGATGTCCCGATGGCAAAAGCTATAGTTGCAAGCATCTGGTTTGCTGTACCAAATAATGGCCATATGGTTGAAATATTTCCTGTGTATAGTAGATATCCCCATGTAAGAGACATAAGTCCGCTGAAGAATATAACATTAAACCATGAATTTTTATTGCTAAATGGTTTATACACTTTCCCAAGTAAATCTTGAAGAAGATATCTCCCTATCCTAGTACCAGAATCAATTGTAGTTAATATAAAGAGTGCTTCAAACATTATGCAGAAATGATACCAGTAAGACATAAGACTCTTTAAGCCTGGGATTTTATAAAATACATATGACATGCCAACTGCCAGTGATACAGAACCACCAGGTCTTCCAGCAAGATTTTCACCAACGAGGTGAGATAGCATTGGAAGTTCTTTAGGTATCATATTTAGTTTTGCAAATAGAGCAGGAGTTGAGTTAATTGCAAAATAATCTGAAGTAGGTAAAACTGTTGCTGCAATTAATGCCATAAGAGCTATAAAAGATTCAATAAGCATTGAACCAAAACCTATTGGAAGAATGTCTTTTTCATTGTTTATAAGTTTTGGAGTAGTGCCTGTACTTATGAGTGCATGAAAGCCAGATAAAGCACCGCAGGCAATTGTTATAAATAAAAAGGGAAATACTTTGCCAGGTATTATAGGCCCTCCACCATTAACGAATTTAGTTACAGCAGGCATTTGCAGAGTAGGTCTTACAAATATTATTCCAATAACAAGTGCACCTATGACTCCTAATTTCATATATGTGCTTAAGTAATCTCTAGGTAAAAGTAAAAGCCATACAGGAAGTGCAGCAGCGAGAAAACCATACAGAGCAAGTATTAAAGACAATTGCTTTGCATTAAAAGTAAGCAAATTTCCCAGAAAAGTATGTTGTATGGATGGTCCAAGGTAAACGCCTAAAAGAATTAAAAGCATGCCTATTACTGTGGCTTCTGCTATTTTACCAGGTCTTATAAATTTTAAATAAATACCTATAAATATTGCAACTGGTATTGTAAACCCAACAGTAAAAGTACCCCAGGGACTGTTATAAAGCGAATTTACTATAGGAAGCCCAAGACCAGCCATAGTTATAATGAGTATGAATATTACAGAAATTGATGTTATAAAGCCCATTTTTTCGCCTAAAGTATCTCGTGCAATTTCTGCTATTGATTGTCCATCATGTCTTACTGAAGCAAATAATAAAACCATATCGTGAACTGCTCCAGCGAGTACACCACCTATAAGTATCCAAAGTGTACCTGGAAGGTATCCAAATTGTGCCGCAAGTACAGGACCTATTAATGGTCCAGCACCTGCAATAGCTGCAAAATGGTGGCCAAGTAAAACCCATTTGTTTGTTGGTACGTAATCTCTTCCATCATTATGAACCTTTGATGGTACCTCTTTTGTTCCGTCAAGTACAAGAACCTTTGATGCTATAAAATAACCATAAAGCCTATAACCTATAATGAGTACTAATGCACCTATGATTACGAGAACAATTGAATTCATAGAATCACTCCTTAAGTGTATTTTGTTATACTGTTATAATACAATGTCTACGTTTACAAAGGAATGATAGTAGGCTGAAATTACAAAATTAAAAGCTTATATGCATAAAATAAGCCTTGATTGACACATAAAAATGCAATAATATAAAAATATAGGGGAGATGTAAATGCTTTATATAAGATTGTTACAAAATATGGCTGTTATAGCTCTTGCTGCATATTTATATAATCAGCTTAATTTATTTAGGAACTTTGTAAAAAAAGAGAGAAGTTTTAAAGATAAAATAGTGATGATTGTATTTTTTAGTACTCTTTCTATTCTTGGAACCTACATGGGGATAAATGTTGGAAGAGATGCTTTGGCAAATACACGACCTATAGGAGCCATAACGGCTGGGTATATAGGTGGACCTTTTGTTGGAACAGCGGTCGGAGTTATAGCAGGAGTTCACAGATATTTTAATGGAGGGGCAACTGCGCTTGCTTGTGGTATTTCTACTATTGCTGAAGGAGTTATAGGAGGAATTTTTGGAAGGTTTTCTAAGAATAATCAAATTAAACCTAGAACTGCTTTTGTGGCTGGTGCTGCAGCAGAAGCAGCTCAAATGATAATTATAATTTTTATTACAAAGCCGTACTCATATGTAATTAATTTGGAAAAGGTTATTGCTGTGCCAATGATACTTATAAATTCAGTTGGAACTGCTATATTTGTAAACATAGTGAAAAATGCTATGGATGATTACAATAAGTTAGAAGCTATTCAAGCTCAAAAAGCTTTAAATATAGCAAAAAAGACGCTTGAATATACTAAAAAAGGTCTTGATAATGAAACATCTGTTAAGATATCAGAAATTTTATGCAAAATGGCAAGCGTGAGTGGTGCTGTTGTGTGGAGCAAAAATGGAGTCTTTTCTTATTATGGAGAGAAGATTGATGAAAGTAATTTAAAGCACAAAATTGAAAAGCTTTATTTAAAGTCAGATGAAACTATGAATTCAATTGTGAATGTGGGAAAAAACTATGAGTTCTTTTTTGCACCTATAATTATAAATAATGAGATTGATGGGGTTATTGGAATGGAACTTAAAAATTCTAAAAGTGCAAATGAATATTTTGTTGAATTTTTAAATGAACTTAGCAGCCTTTTATCCATGCAAATAGAGCTGTTTCAGTTAAATGAAAAGGTTAGAATTTTAAATTCTTCGGAAATTAAAGCTTTAAGAGCACAAATTGAACCGCATTTTTTATTTAATACCTTGAATACTATATCTTCATTTTGTAGAACAAATCCTTTAAAAGCAAGAGGACTTATAATTGATTTGTCAAATTACTTTAGGCAGTCCCTTAATAAGGGAGAGTTTGTAGAATTAGATGAAGAAATAGAAATGCTTAAATCGTACATAGCTATAGAAAAAGCAAGATATGGTGACAGACTTAATGTGGTTTTTCACATAGAAAAAGGCTTAGAACGTTTTAAAATTCCTTCTTTTATAATTCAACCTATTATAGAAAATTCTATAAAGCATGGTGTTTTAAAAAAGGCTGATGGTGGAAATGTCGTTGTGGCGGCTGAAAAGGAAATTGCATTTATAAAGTTTACTATAAGCGACAACGGGATTGGAATGACAACTGAAAGATGCAAGGAAGTTATAAATAATTGGCCAGGCACTGGGCTTAGAAATGTAAATTCTAGATTAAAGCTGATATATAACAGCAATAAGGGTCTTGAAATTTCAACTTCTGAAGGTAAGGGGACAAAGGTTTCATTTAAAATGCCTATTGGGGAGGTTCATAAGTGTGAATAAAATAAAATGCGTATTAGTTGAGGATGAAGTTCCAGCTATGGACGAACTTCAATTTATACTGGATAAGTATGATGATATTGAAGTTGTTAATAAATTTTATGATGGAAAAACTGCTTTTTCTTTTATAAGGAAAGAGCTTGCAGATGTGATTTTTCTTGATATCAATATTCCGGTATTAAATGGAATGAAGCTGGCAAAGCTGATTAAAGAATTTAATGAAGACATTGCTATAATATTTGTTACTGCTTATGACAAATATGCAATATCTGCTTTTGAGCTAATGGCACTTGATTATATCCTAAAACCCTTCGATGAAAGTAGAATTGGAAAGACAATTCAAAGAATAAGAAAGTACATGCAATCTAAGGAAAATAATATTAGTAATATAGAGGATGAGATAGAACATATTATAAAAAAATATGATAAGAAGAGTGTTTCGAGCATTAATAAAATACCATGTATTAATAATGGTAAAATTATGCTTATAGATACGGGCGATATATTTTTCTGCTATATAGAGAATGATAAAACCTGTGTAAAATTGGACAACAAAATTTATACAACAACAAATACCCTAAGTGAAATTGAAGAAGAAACAGGTTTTTTTAGGACGCACAGAAGTTATCTTGTAAATTTAAATAAAGTTACAGAAATATACTCATGGTTTAATGGAACCTACAAGTTAATAATGAATGACATCAATAAATCCGAAGTTCCCGTAAGCCGCGCCCACGTAAAAGAATTCAAAAGAAGAGTACACATATAGCGTTTGTGCTTCAGCACATGTGATTAATGAAACTAGATATATCACAATTGTTATACAGAATAAAAATACACCTACTCCTAATAATATAGCGTTTGCGCGCCAGCGCATTTGATTAATGAAACTAGATGCAAGACGATGTTATACAAAACAAAGATACATCCACTCTTAATAATATAGCGTTTGTGCTTCAGCACATGTGATTAATAAAACGATAATAAACAAATATTAAAGGATAGTAATATTTCCATATTTTGTTTATTGTCATTATCACTTTAAATCCACCGTCTTACTTTGCTTTTGTAAATCAGATATTCCTTGCCGAATTTATCCTTAAGCACTTTTTCTTCAAATTTTATATACCACTGATCTGTTATTACCACAAAAGCAATAACTATAATAAACGGTGTAATACTGCCTAATATAATTGAAACACCTACAAGTATCTGAACTAAACCTAGATACATAGGATTTCTGGATATTTTATATATTCCATTTGTGACTAAAGTACTTGGCTCACTAAAGGTCATTTCTGTGGTATTTGCTATTTTAAATATATTTGACCCGGCAAAATCAATCCATATTCCAATTAAAATGAAAAGAATGCCTAGAAGATTTATAGGGTAATCAATTACTTTAAGAAAAGGAATTAATATATGAAGTAAACACATTGTACCTATACAAATCAAAAGTAAGGTTGGTGGCAAAATACGTTTCACAATTATCCCTCCTAGTTATGGTATAATTTGAATTCACTTTCATTAGCTTTGCTTTTATAATTAATTTGAACTTCCTTAATTAGTAGTAAGACCACCATCTATATTGAATATACTTCCTGTCGTCCATGATGACTGGTCAGAAGCTAGATAAACTGCTATACCACTCAGTTCATATGCATTTCCCATACGGCCTAGAGGATAAATTGTACTAATCAATTCCTGAATTTTCATTTTAGCTTGTTCTGATGCTCCCTCAAGTGCAGTCTTTACTTTTGAAGTAGCTACATTTCCAGGTGCTATTGCATTTACACGTATTCCATGCGGACCTAATTCGTATGCTAAAGTTTTTGTGAAAGCATTTATAGCTGATTTGGTCATCGAATATACACTTGATGGATATCCTGGCAAAGTTCTTTGGGCATGAAAAGATGAAATGTTGATAATACTGGCTTTGTTTTTCTTTAATGCTGGAAGAAGTCCTTGAGTTAGAAAGAAGGGTGACTTTACGTTTAAATCAAAAAGATGGTCAAAACCCTTTATATCAACATGATTAAAAGGAACAAATTCAGCCTCACCAGCGTTATTTACAAGAATATCGATATCGTGAAAAGAATCTATAATCATGCTAGTTAATTCCTGCAATTTCTCGCATTTCGATAAATCATGAGATATTATTTTTATACTTACACCATATTTAGATAGCTCTTGTAATGCTTTATCAAGCTTATTCTTATTTCTTCCTACGAGTAAAATATCTGCACCATTTTCTGCAAAAGACTTTGCAATAGCATATCCAATACCATCACTGCCTCCTGTAATAATCGCTTTTTTTCCTTTTAGTAATTTCATATTATCATTCTCCTTTTAAATTTGTTATTATTTGTTTGACTATAAGTGCTCATAAAAAATATTAGTCATAGGAATATTTTTTTATATTTTTAACTGAACGTTTGGTTAAATAAAACTATAAAAAAAATTATTCTTTGAATTTATGTGATTTTATATGAGTATTAGCAAATGCATCCATAAAATATTCAAAAAGCTTGTTTTCATCATATTTAAAGTATTCACACCATTTATCCTTTAACGTGATAAAAGAAATAATAGGTATCATGCCTGTGAAGAATTCATAAACAATATATTTTTGAAGATCTTCATCAAGTAATTTTTCTACTTTTGCTTTTTTAAGATTGCTGTCTAATTCTTTTTTTATAATGATTTCTAAACACCGTATGAAATAATCTGTATTGTTTCCACTCTTCAAAGTTTCCATAAAGAGAATAGATAAAATTCTTTTTTTATCAGATAAATACTGAATTTCACTTTTGATTTTATCTTCTAAGCTTTCCCCAGCTAAACCAGTTATAGAATCTACATGTTCATCCATATCGTTTATGATTTTTTTGAATAGAGACTCCATAATATCATTTTTATCCTTAAAATGATAATATATCGAGGCTTTATTAATACCTGCATTTTTGGCAATTTTGTCTACACCTGTTCCATCGAAACCATCTTCCGAGAATAGCTTTTCAGCAACTTGTAGAATACGTTCTTTTGTAATATCTCCATCAGTTTTAGGCATATAATCATCCTTTTATATTTTATTAACCAAACGTTCGGTTAATAAAAATGATATAATAGAATAATATCTTTGTCAATATTTAATCTGGAATTTTATTGAAGAAAATCTTCCAATATAGGTTTAGGAGAAGCTCATTAAATTATTTTTTATAGAATTTATGTGAAGAGTAATTTTTTGTGTGTTTAATATTATTCCATTCATTCCTTGGGGTTTAATATCTTCTTCCATTACATTTATAAAGAAGCTAAATAACAAAATAAGAAGGTATTGCTATATTATATGAGGAATACTTGAATATTAGTGATTATGTAGTGGTAATTATATATAAATGGGAGTTTTAGGAATGGAACAGTCAATTGAAATAATGAAAAATCGTATAGTAAACATTTTACTTAATAATAACCCTTCAATATATCTTTATGGTTCAATTGTACTTGAGGATTTTAAAATTGGATGGAGTGATATTGATATATTGTGCCTAACAGAAACAAAAATTTCTGTTACACAAGCAAAACAATTGCTTAACTTAAGACAAGAACTTTTAAATGAGTATAAAAATAATTTGTATTTTCGATCATTTGAAGGTGGCTTTTTAACGCTTGAGACATTTATTAATGATATTCACGATACAGTTGTATATTGGGGTACGAGTGGTCAAAGAATAACAGATAAATACTATTTTGACCCTTTTTCCATGATAGAGTTAATTGAGCATGGAAATTTGTTGTATGGTAATGAAGTAAGAGACAGATTTATCTATCCTACAAAAGAAGAAATTATAGAAGCCGTTTCAAAACATTATGAGATGATAAGAAAATTTGCGGTTGTAACAGAAAGAAATTTATATTCAGCAGGTTGGCTTTTGGATATTGCAAGATGTATTTATACACTTAAGACAGGTAAAATAATTTCTAAGACAAAGGCGGGAAAATGGGTTTTAGATAACAATTTAATTCCAGATGCTGATATAATGGAAAAGGTTATAAAAATTAGGGAAGAGCCTAATAGATATAAAAATAATAATGAATTTATGAATTGTTTAGGAACTCTTGGAAGTTATGTTCAGAACTTTGCTGATGTTTTAGAGAAAGAAATTTCATTAGCAAAGTTAGAATAGTTTTTAATTTGCATTATTCAGTAATTTAGAAATATGAAATGTGGCTGTTGCACTAAATATATTCAGTCATAATTTAAGGCTATGTTTTAATATAATGTTAAAATATAGCTTTAAAAATTATAAGTGGAATTGTCCACCTATAATGCTGAATATAACAAAAGTTTGAAATGCCTCGCCTATAAATTGGAGTTTGTTTACGTAGTTTCCAATAATGTTAAAGCATTACCACAAGGGTCTGTAATTTTAAATTCTTTTCCTCCCCATTTATTCTCATCCCATATCCAAATTCTAGTCCCATTTTCTCCAAAGCCAAGTTCGTACCATCATAATTGCCATAACCTTCGCTTAATACAGGTAGTTCAATAATATCCTTATAAAAATGAACCATGCTTTTCATATCTTTTGGTGAAAGATTTATACCTCCAAAACTTTTGATCATCAATATATCCGCCTCAAATTCATTTTTTCTTGATACGTAATAGCGTGGGGCTGTCGCACTAAAAATTGTTAAATCATGATTTATTTGAATTGCTAACTCTTTTCTTGTATATTCGTGGCTTTTAAAAATTCTACTTGAAGTTTTGGCTATTTTAATTCCTCCTTTAATAATCACTTGGAGCGTTGTCTAATAAATTTTTAGATAATTTAAAAGGCGATATCGTAACTTGCGATTCAATATATACTGGTTTGGCTTGTTTGGTTGCTGGGTCTATAAGCATTATCCATGTGGCATCTACATTCTCAGCTTTATATAATCCGTTTGGGTCAGCTTGTGGTAATGTTACATCATCTGAATGGTTTGTTTCTGAATTTTTTGCAACTCTTTTAGGATTTGTGTATTCAGTACCATTGTGTATTCAGTACCATAAGGCAACCCATATCCCATCGCTTCACCTAAATAAGTGAATTTACCTGTCATTTCATTTTTAGTATACGCATAAGTAATTAAGTTGCTATCGTCACAATCTTCCATTATAGTTTTCATCATTGATTTCTCATAAAAATTCTTTATGTTTGGCATACCTAGCTTAGAACTAGATTGTTTTTGCAATTGTTCTGTTTGTTCTGCTTGCTTATCATCATTAGATTTATCACATCTTGTAAATCCTATAACCCATATAATTAAAACTCCTGCTAATATTAAACCTATTACTCTTTTTTTATTCATCTTTCATTCCTCCAATTATTTTATATTGTCGTTTCTAACATCTATAAGAAACTGCTTTAAATCTTGGTTCTTAATTTTATTCTCATCAAAATTAGAAAATTCCTCATTAATATGAGATATTATAGCGTGTCTCGCTGTACTATCAGTGGTTTGTGCTAGTTCTAATTTATATTTTGATAAATCCTGAATCATTCCATCTACATACCCTTTTGAAGCATGAAATTTATCTGTTTCCGAACTACTAACATCAACTCCAACCGTACGATTATATATTGCTTGTATTTCTCCTGTTGCAAATCCTAGCCCTGTTAGTACTATAAATATTAAAATTCCTATACCAAATATTTTTAATTTACTCATTTTACTTCTCCTTCATTATTTGATTATTATTTAAGAATAGAGTTTTATGTCTATTCTTAAATATATTTTATTCCTTAATTCTTTGTATTACGAATCTATCTTTATATATCAATATTAAAATGCAATTTTCAAAAAGTAACTAAAAACGCTCCTAAATTTAGACATACTTTCAGTTGTTCCAGATATTTTTAAAATCACTTGTGTTTTAACACTTACCTTACTCGTACATATGCCCTCGTCCAATGACACATATATTTTCATTACTCTTTTTTAAGTAGTCTACCATACTATTAATATACTTCTTAGCAAACCATGATTGAGGAAAATGTAAATCGGTATAGTGGTACTTTGTGCTATTATCACACTTAATTACTACCGTTGGGCAACTGCCTCTGGAGAGTACAATAAACACTATTTCTTTTATGTCTGCTATATTGACTCTCTTAGTTGTAGAAATTTTTTTTATTTCTACATAATTTTCTGTTATAGTAATATAAATTTTATTTTTAAATAAATAATATGCTAACACAGTATAGTAGGCAGTAAACATTAAGCATAAGAGTAATATAATAAATGTAATACATACTTCTAAAGTATTATCACTATCGGTTAATACAAATATTATCAATGCCGAAAAAATAGCTGAAAATAATACTGGAAAAATAGCTCTGTATTTATTAGCTGGATAAATGGTATATTTAAATGTTTGGCTAAATTTAAACTGTTCATTTGTATCAAGCCACCAATTCATATTTTTGCCACTAAATTTATATATTTTTTCAAGTAATACCCTAGAGGGTTCCCTCAAACCAGTCTCTAGCTGGCCTATAATTTCTTTTGATAAATCTAATTTCTTGCCTAAATCCTTTTGTGTAAGTCCTAATTCTTTTCTATATCTTTTTAACTTGTTTGAAAACAATACAACCACTCCTACCAATAGTTACGACGCATTTTATTCAAATTATGATTAAATATATTTAGTGGACAGCCCCTTTTAATAACATTTATTATAACATAATTTGCCACCATGTACTTTGTCCTCTGCTAAAAAACTATTGCTATAATATTTACTACGCCTTATTATAATTATGTAATATAACATGGGAGCTTAATAAAATGATTGATGAAAAAGAACAAAGACTATATGATATTCTAGAAAGTTTAAAAATTGAATATGTAAGATACGAGCACAAAGCAGTATATACTGTGGAAGAGGCAGATAAATTAAAGATAAATATAAAAGGAAAGCTGTGCAAGAACTTGTTTTTGAAAAATAGCAAAGGTGATACTCATTACCTTTTTGTTTTAGAAGAAACCAAAAGGGCTGATTTAAAGCTTCTATCAAAACAAATAGGAAGTTCACGCTTATCTTTTGCCTCAGAGGAAAGGCTGGCTAAATATTTAGATTTAAAAAAGGGAGCTGTAACTCCTTTTGGTATAATAAATGATAAAGAAAGTTCTGTTATAATTTTAATAGATAAGGATTTAGTAGGTGATCATCTTGTGAACTTTCATCCTAACGTGAATACAGCAACAATTGGTGTTTTGTACGAGGATTTTGAGAAGTTTATTAAGTGGCACGGAAATAAATTTATTTATGTAGAAACTTGATCCAGTTCACAATTCACAATGCACAGTTCACAGTGAAGGAGGATTTTTCTCCATTGTCACTGCGAAAAATCTAAAACTTAATGCTTGCGCATGGCGTAAGTATAGTATTCAGCGCAGCTGATACTATTAAGTTTTAAGATTTACCTAAGAGAAACGAAAGGTAAATCATCTTTAACTGTGAATTGTGAACTGTGCACTGTGAACTGAAAAGGGGGTTCCATTTTGAAGCCATTACCAGATAGAATTAGACCGGAAAAATTTGAAGATGTTTTTGGTCAAGAGCATATACTTGGAGAAGGAAAAATACTCCATAGGATTTTAAAAAGTAAGATGATACCAAACATGATTTTTTATGGACCGCCGGGGACTGGAAAAACTACGGTAGCAAATATAATTGCAAGTAAGACAAATAAAAAATTATATAAGCTTAATGCCACTACAGCATCTTTAAGTGATGTAAAGGAAGTGATTGAAAGCTTAAATACTTTAATGGCAAGAGATGGGGTGTTGCTTTATCTCGATGAAATTCAAAATTTCAATAAAAAGCAGCAGCAGTCTCTTCTTCAATTTATGGAAAATGGCAGTATTACTTTAATTGCAAGTACAACTGAAAATCCGTATTTTTATGTGTACAATGCCATTTTAAGTAGATCCATAATATTTGAATTTAAACCTCTTAAAAATGAGGATATTGTTAAGGCCATGAAAAGAGCTTTAGAAATAGTTCAAAGTGAATTTGAAAACACGGTTATAAATATAGAGGAAGAAGCTTTAGAATACTCTGCAAATGTAAGTGGAGGAGATATAAGAAAAGCTTTAAATTCTCTTGAAATAGCTATTTTTTCAACGCCAAAGGATGAAGATGGAAATATAAATGTAGATATAAATATAATGAAGGAATGCACTCAGAAAAATATATTTAAATATGATAAAAATGGTGATAATCACTATGATATTTTAAGTGCCTTTCAAAAATCAATACGTGGAAGTGACCCTGATGCAGCTTCACTATACCTTGCCATGCTCATTAAAGGTGGAGATTTAAAGTCAATATGCAGGAGACTCCTCGTAATAGCAGCAGAGGATATAGGCCTTGCATATCCACAGGCTATTTCAATAGTTAAGGCATGTACAGATGCAGCGCTTGAAATTGGTTTTCCAGAAGCAAGAATTCCGCTTTCAGAGGCAACAATACTCCTTGCAACAGCTCCAAAATCAAATTCTGCAATAAAGGCAATAGATGCAGCACTTTCTGAGCTTGATACTACAAACCTTGGAGAACTTCCAGTGTATTTGCGGGATGGTCATTATGAAGGTGCAAAGGCGCTTGGCAGGATGCAAAATTACAAATATCCATATGCTTATAAAAATAATTATGTAAAGCAGCAGTATTTACCGGATAAGGTTAAGGATAAAAAGTACTATATTTATGGTGAAAACAAGCTAGAACAGGCCTCTAAAAATTATTGGGATAGGATAAAAGGAACAAATAATGAGTGAAGATAATAAGATAAAAATATCAATAAGAAATCTTGTGGAATTTGTAATGAGAAGTGGAAGCATTGACAATAGATTTCAAGGAATGGGAAGGGCTCTAGAAGGAACTAAAATTCATGGAAAATTTCAAAGAGAAAACAAAAAGCTCTATGAAGGCATAGAAAATTGTAAATATTCAAAGGAAGTTTATTTGAAGTATGAAACTGAATATAAGGGTGTAAAGTTCTTGATTGATGGCCGTGCAGATGAAATAATAGAGGAAGAAAATAGAGTTATTATAAATGAAATTAAAAGTACGGGAAGATCACTTGAATCTATTGATGAGAACTATAATGAACTTCACTGGGCTCAGGCAAAGTGCTATGGATATATGTATTCTGAAGAAAAAAAACTAGATAATGTAAATATAAGACTTACATATATAAATGCAGACAGCTATGAAAATAAACAATTTGAAGAAGTTATGTCCCATTCTAAACTTAAGGAATATTTTTTTGATATTTTAGATAAATACATAGTATGGGCTCATTTTATACAATACTGGACAGCAAAAAGAAACTCCTCTATGAAGGAATTTAAATTTCCATTTCATGAGTATAGAAGTGGTCAAAGAGAACTAGCAGTGCGTGTATATAAAGCTGTACAAAAGGAGAAAAAAGCGTTTATAAAAGCACCTACAGGCATAGGAAAAACTATGTCAGTTATATTTCCAGCAGTTAAAGCCATGGGAGAAGAAATAAATGAAAGAATTTTTTACCTTACCGCTAAGGGCACCCATGGAAAAGCACCAGAGGCAGCACTGGAATTTATGAGGAGCAAGGGGCTTAAGGTTAAATCAATTACAATAACCTCAAAGGAAAAAATATGTTTTAATGATAAGGTTTCCTGCAATCCAGAAGGCTGCGAATTTGCCAAAGGACATTATGACAGGGTAAATGAAGCTATTTTAGACATTATAAATAATGAAGATAATTTTGCAAGGGGCGTAATAGAAGAGTATGCAAAAAAGTATAAATTATGTCCATTTGAATTTTCTCTGGATTTAACACTTTGGTCTGACATTATAATATGTGATTATAACTATGTATTTGATCCTGCTGTGTATTTAAAGAGATTTTTTTCAGAAAATGGAGGAAATTATACCTTTTTAATTGACGAGGCACATAATCTTGTGGACAGAGCAAGGGACATGTTTTCAAAAGAGCTTTTAAAAAGTACGGTTATGAGCTTAAAAAAGAATATCAAAAATAAAAAGAGCAAAATTTATAAGGTGCTGGATAACATAAACAAAGTATTCATAAGCATAAGGAAATCAGCAGAAGAAAAAAACACTGTAGTTAGCGCGGAAATTCCTGATGATTTGTTAAGGTACGTATATAAATTTACGGTAATATGTGAAGAGTGGCTTATTCAAAATTCTAAGGATGAAATATATGAAGATGTACTTCAATTTTATTTCGACTGCATTTCCTTTATTAGAATAGCAGAATTTTATGATGATAAATTTGTTTTTTATGGTGAAAAGTTTAAAAATGAATTTAAAGTAAAGCTTTTCTGCTTGGATCCTTCAAAACTTATCTCCGAAGCTTTAAAGAGAGGTAAAAGTGCTGTGTTTTTTTCTGCAACCTTAGAGCCTTTAAATTATTATAAAGAAATGTTTGGAGCAAATGATGAAGACTATGCTATATCCTTGAAATCACCTTTTCCTAGTGAAAATAAATGCGTCCTAATTGGAAATAGAATTTCAACTAAATATGTGAATAGGGAAAAGAGCTATAAGGCTATTGCAGAGTATATAAATTCTATGGTAAGTGAAAAGATTGGAAATTACATGGTGTTTTTTCCTTCTTATAAATATATGAATGAGGTTTATTCTATATTTTTAGATGAATATAGTCATAATACAATAATTCAAAATAATAGTATGGATGAAGCAGCAAGGGTAGAATTTATTGATAAGTTTAATAATAAAGAGGATGAAGAGGTTATTGGTTTTTGCGTCATGGGTGGAGTTTTCTCAGAAGGCATTGACCTTGCACATGATAAACTCATTGGAGCCATAATAGTTGGTGTTGGACTTCCGCAAATATGCATGGAAAGAGATCTAATTAAGGAATATTTCAATAAAAAGAATAATTTTGGATACAAATATGCATATATGTATCCAGGAATAAATAAAGTGCTTCAATCAGCGGGAAGGGTAATAAGAACAGAAAACGATAGGGGGATTATTATGCTTTTAGATGAAAGGTTTGGTACCAATGAGTATATCAGTTTATTTGAAAAAGACCTTTATTTTTATCATTATGTTAAAAATAAAGGGGAAATAGAAAAAAATGCGAAAAATTTTTGGGAACACATTTAAAAATGCAAGTTTAGTATTGAAAAATTTCATTTTAAGATTATAATAAAAACTATAGCATTTTTATTAATAAATATACAGGTTATTTTATGAATTATTATAATTTTTTTCGTAATAGAATATAAAATTATATAGATATGTAGGTTAGGGGGCTTAAAAATGATAAAAAATACGGGGTTGCCTGAAAAGCAGGGACTATATGATCCAGCCTTTGAAAGAGACAATTGTGGTATTGGATTTATAGCAAGTATTAAAGGTGAAAAAACTCACAGTATTGTAAAAAAGGGAATTGAGATTTTAGTAAATCTTACACATAGAGGTGCTGTAGGGGCAGATACAAAGACAGGTGATGGTGCTGGAATAATGCTTCAAATTCCAGATGAATTTTTTAGAATTACCTGTGATAATTTAGGTATAGAACTTCCGGAAGAAGGGAAATATGCAGTTGGAATGGTGTTCTTACCTAAAGAAATAGCACTCTCAAATCAATGTGAAGGAATTCTCGAAAGAGCAGTTGAAGAAGAAGGACAAAAAGTTTTAGGCTGGAGAGAGGTTCCAAGAGACAACAGATCAATAGGACAAACAGCTAAGGGAAGCGAACCTATTATAAAGCAATTTTTTATAGGCAGCAACTGTGACAGTCAAGTTGAATTTGAAAGAAAACTCTATATAATAAGAAAAAAATCTGAAAGTGAAGTAAAAAGACTAGTTGAAAGAAGTACAGAATACTTCTATATTTGTAGTCTTTCAAGCCGTACAATAGTGTACAAGGGACTTTTACTTGCAGAACAAATAAAAAGCTTTTATATGGATTTAAATGATATAAACTTTAAAAGTGCTATAGCACTAGTTCATCAAAGATACAGTACAAATACCTTCCCAACTTGGGATCTTGCACAACCATTTAGATTTTTAGCTCATAATGGTGAAATTAACACTATAAGAGGAAATAGAAACTGGATGAATGCAAGAGAAGGTGTTTTGAAATCAACTACTTTGGGTAAAGAGATTTCAAAGCTATTCCCAATAATAAATCCAAAGGGCAGTGATTCTACTTCTCTTGATAATGTGTTTGAACTTCTTGTAGCCGATGGAAGAACACCAGCTGAAGCACTTATGATGCTTATTCCTGAAGCATGGGAAAACAATAAGGAAATGGAAGACTGGAAGAAAGCCTTTTATGAATATCAAGGTACCTTAATAGAACCATGGGATGGACCAGCAGCAGTTTCCTTTACTGATGGAGTTCAAGTTGGAGCAGTTCTTGATAGAAATGGACTTAGACCTGCTAGATACGTTATAACTAAAGGCGGAGTAGTTGTACTTGCTTCAGAAACAGGAGTTCTTAATTATGCACCTGAAGAAATAGCTTGCAAAGGAAAGCTTAAGCCAGGAAAGATGTTCCTAATAGATACGAGCCAGGGAAGAATAATAGATGACTCTGAAATAAAGAAAAAAATATGCTGCAGCAAAGAATATAAAGAAGTAATAGAAAAAAATAAATTTACACTTGATGATTTTGCTGCTGATGAAATAAATAAAGCTAATAATGAAGATGTGCTAAAAGAAAAGCAGCAGGCCTTTGGATATACTATGGAGGATTTAAAAATTCTTATAGGACCTATGGCTGAGACGGGAAAAGAGCCTGTAGGTTCAATGGGTAACGATGCTCCTCTTGCAGTTTTATCAAATAGACCACAAGTTCTTTTTGCATACTTTAAACAGCTTTTTGCTCAGGTTACAAATCCACCTATTGATCCTATAAGAGAAGAGCTTGTAACTTCACTTAAAAATTACATTGGATCACAGGGGAATATACTTAACAAGGAAGCTAGTGAAAATCCATTTATTGAGATAGAAGAACCAATACTTTCTGATGCAGAAATGAGCAAAATAAAAAATCTTAGAAACAAGGATTTTAGAACTACAACTATACCTATTACTTTTAAATATGATACAGGTGTTGAAGGTTTTAAAGAAGCAGTTCGTGGAATATGTGAAAGAGCTTCTCTTAGAATTAAGGAAGGCTTCAATATAATTGTTTTAAGCGATAAAAATATGGATTCTTATGAAGCAGCAATACCTAGCCTTCTTGCAGTTTCAGCAGTTCAGCATCATCTTATAAGAGAAAAAACACGTACAAAGGTATCTATTATAGTTGAAACAGGAGAAGCAAGAGAAACAATGCACTTTGCACTTTTAATAGGCTATGGTGCTACAGCAGTTAATCCTTATATTGCTTTTGAAACTATAAGTGAGCTGGTTAAGGACAAGGAAATACAAGGCGTTGATGAGAAAAAAGCAGTAGACAACTACCTAAATGCAATAAATCATGGACTTCTTAAGATTTTATCAAAAATGGGAATATCAACACTTAGAAGTTATCATGGAGCTGAAATTTTTGAAGCAATTGGATTAAGCAGCGAATTTACAAATAAATATTTTGAAGGAACTCCTTCTAGAATTGAAGGTATAGGCATAGAAGAGGTAGCTAAAGAAGTGCTTATAAGACACGAAAATGCCTTTAATAAAATAAGGAAGCCTGTTTCTGTACTTGATGTTGGAGGACAGTATAAATGGAGAAAAAATGGTGAATTCCATCTTTTTAATCCTGAAACAATATATAAACTTCAGGTTTCAGCTAGAAATAAAGACTACAAATTGTTTAAAGAATATACAGGTGCAGTAAATAATCAAGACAAGGAATTATGTACTATAAGAGGATTATTTAAATTTAAGGACTTAAATCCTATTCCAATTGAGGAAGTTGAACCTGTAAATGAAATATTAAAGAGATTTTGTTCTGGAGCTATGTCCTTTGGTTCTATAAGCAAAGAGGCACATGAAACAATAGCTATTGCAATGAATAGAATTGGCGGAAAAAGCAACTGTGGAGAAGGCGGAGAAGATAACGAAAGATATAAGAAGGACCCTAATGGTGACTTACGAAGAAGTGCTATTAAGCAGATAGCTTCTGGTAGATTTGGAGTTACTACAGAATATCTTGTAAATGCAGATGAACTTCAAATAAAAATGGCACAGGGTGCAAAACCAGGAGAAGGCGGTCAGCTTCCAGGTAAAAAAGTAGATGAAAACATTGGTAGAGTTAGACATTCAACACCTGGTATAGATCTTATTTCACCACCACCTCACCATGATATATATTCAATTGAAGATTTAGCACAGCTTATATTTGATCTTAAATGTGTAAATCCTTCTTCAAGAGTAAGTGTAAAGCTTGTTTCAGAAGTAGGCGTTGGAACAGTTGCAGCTGGAGTTGCAAAGGCACATGCAGATTCAATACTAATAAGTGGTCATGATGGAGGAACAGGTGCAGCACCATTATCTTCAGTAAAACATGCGGGTATTCCTTGGGAACTTGGATTATCTGAAACGCAGCAAGTACTTCTTTTAAATGGTCTTAGAAGCAGAGTTGTACTTCAAACAGATGGACAATTAAAAACAGGAAGAGATGTTGTAGTAGCAGCACTTCTTGGAGCTGAAGAATATGTATTTGCAACAACACTTCTTGTAGTAATGGGATGTACAATGCTTAGAAAATGTCATTCAAATACTTGTGACATGGGAATAGCAACTCAAGATCCTGAGCTTAGAAAGAGATTTAAAGGAAAACCAGAATATATTATTAACTTCCTTACATTTATAGCACAGGAAGTAAGAGAATATATGGCACAGCTTGGTTTTAGAAGTATAAATGAGATGATAGGTAGAGTGGATAAATTAGATACTAAGGATGCCGTAACTCATTGGAAAGCAAAGAAATTAGATTTCTCAAATATACTATATAAGCCTGATATGCCTAAGAGAATTAAACCTTACTGCACTGTACCGCAGAATCATGGTCTTGATAAATGCATGGATTACAAGCTTATAGAAATTGCAAAGGAAGCTCTTAATGACAAGAAGAGTGTAGTTGGAAATTTTGAAATAAAAAATGTAGATAGAGCAGTTGGAGCAATGCTCAGTGGTAAGATAGCAAAATTATATGGTGAAGCAGGACTAGAAGAGGATACTATTAAATATTACTTCACAGGTTCAGCAGGTCAAAGCTTTGGTGCTTTTGGAATGAAGGGACTTACCCTTGCACTTGAGGGAGATGCAAATGATTATGTAGGAAAAGGTCTTTCTGGTGGAAAGATAATAATAAAAACTCCTAAAGCTGCTACTTACAAGCAGGATGAAAATGTAATAGCTGGAAACACTATTATGTATGGTGCAACAAGTGGAAAAGTATTTATAAATGGACTCGTAGGTGAGCGTTTTGCAGTTAGAAACAGTGGAGCATATGCAGTTGTTGAAGGTGTAGGAGACCACGGCTGCGAATATATGACTGGTGGTGCAGTTGTTGTTATAGGAAAAACTGGCAGAAACTTTGCAGCTGGTATGAGCGGTGGACTTGCTTTTGTACTTGATGAAAAAGGTGACTTTACTTCAAAATGTACTAATGAAATTATTGAAATTACACCTGTAGATAATGCTGAGGATGAGAAAATGTTATATAACCTTATAAAGGAACATTATGATTATACTGAAAGTGTTAAGGCTAAGGATATCATAGATAATTGGGATGAATATAAACCAAAGTTCAAGAGAGTTATACCTACAGCTTATAAGCTTATTTTAGAAGCAGCCAGACAAAAATCTGTGGCAGCAGACATGTAGTGGGAGGTGCAGAGATGGGAAAAGCAACTGGATTTAAAGAATATAAAAGAGAAGTTTCTATTAAACGTCCTGTAAATGTAAGAATAAAGGATTATAAAGAAGTGTATGAAAGATTAAATGAGGATGGCATAAAAACCCAAGCAGCAAGATGTATGGACTGTGGAATACCTTTCTGCTCATGGGGATGTCCGCTCGGAAATTTAATACCTGATTTTAATGATATGGTATATAAAAATGAATGGAAAAAGGCTTATGAGAGAATTTCTCTTACAAGCAACTTTCCGGAATTTACAGGAAGAGTTTGCCCTGCACTATGTGAAGGTTCCTGTACCCTTGGCTCAAATTCTGACTCTGTTTCAGTTGAAGAAATAGAGTATGCAATAATAGAAAGAGCATATAAAGAAGGCTGGGTTAAACCGCAGCAGCCAAAGGTTAGAACTGGAAAGAAGGTAGCTGTTATAGGTTCGGGTCCAGCAGGACTTGCAGCTGCAGCAGAGCTTAATTCTGTAGGTCACTTAGTAACTGTATTTGAAAGAGCAGATCAAATTGGTGGACTTTTAAGATATGGAATTCCAGATTTTAAACTTGAAAAGAATGTTATAGATAGAAGACTTGACATAATGAAAAAATCTGGCATAGAATTCAAAACTTCTGTAAATGTTGGCTTTGACGTGGATATAAAAGACATTTTAAAGGAATTTGATAGTGTGCTTTTAACTGGTGGTTCTACTATACCAAGAGACCTTAAGGTTGAAGGAAGAGAACTTCAAGGAATTCATTTTGCTGTAGATTATTTAAAACAGCAGAACATGAGAAACTCTGGAATAAAAATAGATGAAGAAGAAATTACTGCAAAGGATAAGGTAGTTGTAGTTGTAGGTGGTGGAGATACAGGCTCTGACTGCATAGGAACAGCTGTAAGACAGGGAGCTAAAAAGGTATTACAATATGAAATAATGCCTAAGGCACCAGTTAAAAGAGACAAGACTATGCCATGGCCACTTTTCCCTAGAACCTTTAAAACAACATCTTCTCATGAAGAAGGCTGTACAAGAGAATTCTGCGTTTCAACTAAAAAGGTTGATGGCAAGGATGGACACATTGATACTCTTCATGGCGTTAGGGTAGAATGGAAGAAAGATGATACTGGAAGAATGACTATGGAAGAAGTAACAGGCAGCGAATTTTCAGAACATGTTGACTTAATTCTTATAGCAATGGGCTTTGTACATCCTCAGCATGAAGGAATTATAAATGACCTTGGCTTAAAGCTTGACGGAAGAGGAAATGTCGTTATAGATGAAAAGCATATGACTAGCGTAGAAAAAGTATTTTCTGCTGGTGATATGAGAACTGGACAATCTCTTGTTGTTCATGCAATGCACGACGGAAGACAAGCAGCAAAAGCTATTGATGAATACTTAATGGGAGAAACCTCACTAATAGGATAAATGCGAAGTAACAATGCTTCGTTGCATAAACCAATAGGGGTTTGGGCGTTTAGCCCATGTGATTCTTAAACTAGATAAAAGCATTTTCTTAAATAATCCTATAAATCTAAGGCAAGAAAATCATAAAATCCTAAGATATTTCAATAACTCGCTGAAAGAATGCTCAAACAAATTGAAATATCTAAGCATTTTATGATTTTTGCCAAGATTTATTAGGATTTTTTAGGCATCTGAAAGAAAATAACAAGTCTATATTGTGAGATAATTTTGTGTAATACGAGGAAACTGGTTCCGCTAATACTAGCCAGTCTTAGCGGGTTTAGTTGACGAAATATTACGCAAAATTAACCACTAGATGGACCTGTTATTTTTTTGAAGATGTCGTGAATCGTTCCTTCAGCATTGTTATTTCGCCCTACGCTAGTGCAAGGAAAAAATTCCTCCGTACCTACGGAATTTTGGCGTGAATGTTTATAGTACATTTTATCATTGCTTTTTAATATACGAAACATTAATGTTTATATATGCATAAATGTAATGTCAGCGAAGGTGACATTATTAAGTTCTGAGATTTACCTGAGAGAAACGAAAGGGAAATCATCCTTAACTGTACTCTGTTAATTGTACTCTGTGCTCTAATTTAAATCCAAGTTTTCCGGAGTGAACTTTCAATTTTATAGTTTTCAAGTTATAGCTTACTATCCTGCTTTTTTTATAGTTGACAGAAATACTCGGATTTGATACTATAATTATATTCTAAAGTTTTTTACCCTTTTAAAGGAAGTGAGTTAATGAAACTGTCGACTAAAGGACGATATGGTGTTGAAGCTATGATAGATTTAGCACTCCACTGTAACAATGAGCCTGTTTCAATAAAAAGTATATCGAAAAGACAAGCTATATCTGAAGCTTACTTGGAACAGCTTTTTGCCCCTTTAAGAAAGGCAAATTTAATTAAGAGTATAAGAGGTGCCCAGGGAGGGTATGTGCTTGGAAAAGCTCCTAAAGATATATTTATTTCTGATATTTTAGATGTTTTGGAAGGACCTATAGGAGTATCAGAATGTATTGAGGAAGAAGGAAAATGTGGTAACAGTAATTCTTGTCCTACACGATTATTATGGGTTAAAATTAAAGAAAGTATAGATCGTGTTACTAGTGCTATTAGTTTGCAGGACATGATAGATGACTATAATGGTATAAGAACAAATAAAGAAAAATAAAAGCAGAGACTTATGGGTCTCTGCTTTTTTGAATGTAATTAAAACAAGAGTAGAGTGAAGGATAATTTTTCTCCGCCACTCTACTCTGTTTATAATATTTTTAAGCCCTCAAATTAAATTGCAAGTATATACTTAAGAAAAAGGGTTACCCTATAATAAGGTGATTTTTATGATGAGGAGTAGAGAACTTATCCTTGAAAATGTATACTCTATAAGGGGCAAAAGAATAGGTATAGTAGAGGATTTACTAGTGAATTTTAATACTGGTACAATTGAAGGCTTTAGAATAAATAAGGGTAGTATACTCAGTAGGAGCATATGTATTAGCAAGGATAGTGTAATATGTGTTGCTTCAAAGCTTATAGTTAAAGAGGAAGAGTATAATGGAAACTTTGTTGAATTTAAGAATATAAAGGGTATGGAGGCTGTAAATATTAAGGGAGTTATACTTGGATCAATAGAAGAAATAATATTTGATGAAATGAATTTGGCAATTAAAGGAATTATTATATCAAAGGGTATTTTTGATAATATGATTTCAGGTAAAAAAGTAATTTTACAAGGCGATTATATAATGGGGAAGAGTAGTTTGCTATGTCTTTCTAAGCAGGAAAAGTTTAATTTTGTAAGGATATTTCATGATATTGCAATGGAAGTTGATAAAAATGAAAAAGGTGTATAAGTATATACTAGCTTTAATTTTAATTATAATAATTTTGATGATACTTAGTAAAATTAAAGTGTTTAGATCAGTATTTTATTTAGTTCTTTTAAGCTTTATAGTGGCATACATATTAAAACCAATGCACTTAATTTTAATAAATAGGGGGATAAATAGAAAGATTTCTGCAATGTTTCTTGTAAGCGCTATGATAATTACTATTTTAGGATTTATAATTTTTCTCATCCCATCAATATTAAAGGAGACCTTAACAGTTGATGTTACAAGAACAGAGGTAAAAGATTATATTGAAAAAATACAAAGGGTTATGAAACCATTAGCTAAAATTTCTCCTGGTGAAAATTTGATTATGGGTGTATATGATAAGTTTAATTATGAACTTAAAATTATAATAAATAAAATAGTTAATTCAATTCTTGCAATTTGCGAAAATGCCTTGGATGTAACTGTTTTTCCGATAATATCCTATTACTTTTTGGCAGATTTACATGAAATAAGAAACAGTATTATTAAAATTGTACCTCATAAGTATAGAAATATAGTAGAAAAAATAGTTTATGATATTGATGTTATATTAAGTAGATATACTGTATGTCAGCTTGCGCTATGCATACTTATAGGCACGTTTACATTTATTATCTTAAGTATTATTAAAATAAATTATCCTATATTGTTATCTATAATAAACGGATTATTTAACATAATACCATACTTTGGACCAATATTTGGTGCAATACCTGCAATAATAGTGGCATTGCTAATTTCTCCTAAAAAGGCAATTTATACTGCTGCAGCCCTTTATCTAATTCAAATTATAGAAGGAAATATTATTTCACCTAAGATGACAGGTGACTCAGTTGACATGCATCCTCTTGTTGTTATAGTACTATTAATAATTGGGGAAAAGCTTGGAGGATTTGTTGGGATGGTTTTGGTTATTCCTGCTGCAGTTATATTAAGAGTTATTTATGAGGATTTAAATTATTACCTGTTTTGACACTTAACTATTTTGCTTGACAATGCATTAAATATTAACTATAATTTACTTATCTTTTTAAATACAGTAAAGTGATGATGAGGACTAGTAAATATGTTTCAAATATTTAGAGAAAAAGTGGTTGGTGAAAACTTTTTATTTGGCATTTTGAAGCTGCCTTGGAGCAATAAATTTATAATAAGTGGCACATATGTGTAATTAGGGTGGTACCGCGGAAATTTAGCTTTCGTCCCTTCGTTTGAAGGATGGGGGCTTTTTGTTTTACATATGATTTTGAAATTTTAATAAAGATAAACAACCTTGAAACTTATTTGTACAAAAATGCCGTTTTTTGGGCGTTATGGTGCACATGGATTTCAATAGTTGAACTAGTTTCACTATATAATACAAAAAACATTTTGAGGAGAGATACACTATGAAATATATGGGATTAAACGATATAAGAGAAGCTTATTTAAGCTTTTTTGAAAGCAAAGGACATTTAAGACTTCCAAGTTTTTCACTTGTTCCCAATAATGATAAAAGCTTATTGCTTATTAACGCAGGAATGGCACCTTTAAAGCCATATTTTACAGGACTTCAAGTTCCACCTAGAAAAAGAGTGACTACTTGCCAAAAGTGTGTAAGAACAGGAGATATAGAAAATGTAGGAAAAACTGCAAGGCATGCTACTTTTTTTGAAATGCTAGGTAATTTTTCCTTTGGAGATTATTTTAAAAATGAAGTTATTCCATGGGCATGGGAGTTTATAACTGAAGTTTTAGAATTACCAAAGGATAGACTATATGTGACTATTTACCTTGATGATGATGAAGCCTTTAAAATATGGACTGAAAAAGCAGGCGTAGATCCTAAAAGAATATTTAGACTTGGAAAAGAGGATAATTTTTGGGAACATGGTGCAGGACCATGTGGACCTTGCTCTGAAATACACTTTGATAGAAAAGGCGGGAGGGCAGTAGAAACTATTGAAGAGTTTGTAAAGGCTCAGGATGAAGATAGAATAATAGAATTCTGGAATCTTGTTTTTACACAATTTGATAAAGACGAAGAAGGAAACTACAATAAGCTTTCAAATCCTAATATAGATACAGGTATGGGACTTGAGAGAATGGCCACTATAATGCAGGGAACACAGAGTATATTTGAAGTCGATACTATGAAAAATATACTAAATGAAGTTGCAAGAGTATCAAACGTAAAATACGGAGAAGATGATAAAAAAGATCTTTCTATAAGGATTATAACTGACCACGTTAGAAGTGTCACATTCATGATAAGTGATGGAATACTACCATCAAATGAAGGAAGAGGATATGTTCTTAGGAGACTTTTAAGAAGAGCTTCAAGGCATGGAAAAACTCTTGGAATAGATAAGGCATTTTTATGCAATATTTGTGAGGTTGTTATAGAGGATTCAAAAGGTGCTTATCCTGAACTTGCAGAAAAGAAGGATTATATAAAGAAGGTAATAAAGCTTGAAGAAGAAAGATTTTCTCAAACTATAGATAGTGGTATTCAGATACTTAAAGAGTATATAGATGAAATAGGAAAAGAGGATAAAGTTTTAGACGGAGCTAAAGCATTTAAATTATATGATACTTATGGTTTCCCAATTGAACTTACAGAAGAAATACTTGAAGAAAAAGGAATAAAGGTTGATAGAGACGGTTTTGACAAAGAAATGCAGCTTCAGAGAAAAAGAGCAAGAGAAGCAAGAGAAGAATCAAATTACATGGGTAAGGATATAAAAACCATTGATAAGATAGCATCTGATATAGAAACTGTTTTTACAGGATATGATTCGCTGGAAAGTATTTCAAAAGTTCAAGTTTTGATAAAAAATGAAGAAATGGTTTCGGTATTAAATGAAGGAGAAACAGGAGTTGTAGTTGTTTCAAAAACGCCTTTTTATGCTGAAATGGGTGGTCAAATAGGTGATACAGGATTAATTATAGGAAAACATGGTGAAGCAAAGGTTGTTGATTGTAAAAAGAATATATCTGGTAAAACAGTTCAGTTTGTTGAAATGTTAAATGGATATATAGAAAAAGGTGAGGAAGTTCAGTTAAAGGTTAATGTAGAAAGAAGAAAGAATATTACGAAGAACCACACAGCAACACATATGCTTCAAGAAGCTTTAAAGATGGTACTCGGAAATCATGTACATCAATCTGGATCTTATGTTGATGATGAAAAATTGAGATTTGATTTTACTCATTTTACAGGGGTTACGAGTGAGGAACTTGTTAAGGTGGAAAGAATAGTAAATGAAAGAATAATGAAAATATATGATGTTAAGACTGATGTAATGTCTCTTAATGAAGCTAAAGAAACTGGTGCAACGGCTTTATTTGATGATAAATACGGTGATAAGGTAAGAGTTGTTTCAGTTGGAGATTTCAGCAAAGAATTTTGTGGTGGTACTCATGTAAAAAATAGTGGTGAGATTGGACTATTTAAAATAGTATCTGAAAGTGGCGTTGCAGCAGGTATAAGAAGAATAGAAGCTGTAACTGGTATTGCAGCTGTTGAGTATATAGAGGAAAAAGAAAATTTAATAAGAAGCATAGAAAATGAATTTAAATGTTCAGATAAGGATATAATAAATAAAATAGAGCAGCAAGCATCTGAAATTAAAGCAAAGGAAAAAGAAATAGCTGCACTTAAATCAAAACTTGCAGGCAGTGCTGAGGACGAAATACTTAAAGCTTTAGATGATGTTAAAGACGTAAAATACGCTGCTTATTATGTAAGAGATATTGATGCAAATTCTTTAAGAGAACTATGTGATAAGGTAAGAAATAAAATTGGAGAAGGAGTAGTCCTTCTTGGAACTTCAAGTGAAGATAAAGTTCAATTAGTTGCTATGGCTAGCAAAGGAGCTGTTTCAAGAGGAGTTCACTGTGGAAAACTTATAAAAGAAATTGCAAACATCTGTGGAGGAAATGGTGGAGGAAGACCAGATATGGCTCAAGCAGGCGGAAAGTCTCCTGAAAAATTAGAGTTTGCACTTGGAGAGGTAAAAAAAATACTGGAAAAATTAGTAAAGTAGTATACAATTACTATAATATGATTTATAATGATATTAAAGCACAAATTTACTACTAAATAAAAAGGGGTGAATATGTAAAATGGGGAATATAAATAATGACGATACAATAGAATTTGATGTACTAAAAAATAAAAAGGACTTAACAAAAGCAATTTTAAGTGAAGTATATAAAGCATTAAAAGAAAAAGGATATAATCCGGTAGACCAATTGGTTGGATATCTAATATCCGGTGACCCTACTTACATAACTAACTACAATGGTGCACGTGCTTTAGTTAGAAAATTAGAGAGAGATGAAATACTAGAAGAAGTTTTGAAATCTTATCTTGATGTTAAATAAAAGTGCCCCTTTGGGGCATTTTTGTTTTATGACTGCAGCAAACTATTAAAAATGCATTGAAGATGTCAGGAAAATTTTTATTACCTAACATTTTATTATATATGTAAGGAGTTATTAAATGAGGATACTAGGAATAGATGTTGGAGATAGAACCATAGGTATGGCAATAAGTGATCCGCTTGGTTTTACGGCCCAAGGCATAGGAACAATAAGAAGAAAAAATGAAAAATACGATATTGAAGAATTGAAAAAGATTTGCGATCAATATGGTGTTGATACTATAATATGTGGTCTTCCTAAAAATATGAATGGAACCGTAGGGCCACAAAGCGAAAAGGTATTAGCATTCTGTGAAATAATAAAGGAAGTTATTAAGCTTCCAATACAAATGTGGGATGAGAGGCTTACAACGGTTGCTGCTCATAGAGCTATGCTTGAGGCTGACTTATCTAGAGCTAAGAGAAAAAAAATAGTTGATAAGGTTGCAGCTACATATATTTTGCAAGGTTATTTAGACAGCATATACAAAAGTAAAGTTTGACAAAATGTTATTTGAAATCTAAAATATAATATAATACTGGAGGATTTAATTATATGGAAAATGATGTAGATAAAATAACCCTTTTAGATGAAGATGGAAAAGAAAATACATTTGAAGTCGTAACTAAAATGGATATTGAAGAAAATGAGTATGTAATTGTTATACCTGAAAATGCACCTGAAGATTCAGAAGCTATAATACTTAAAATAGGTAAAGATGAAAATGATGATGATATTTTGTTTACTGTTGAAGATGACGAAGAATTTAGAATTGTATCAGAGGCATATGAGTCTTTATTTTCTGGAGATTCAGAATAATATATGTTGATTTAACTTTTTGAAATGGGTGATAAGAATGAGTATGATGTCTCAGGAAGATATCGAAAAGCTTAAAAGTAATCTTAAAGATAAAGGCTATAAACTAACTCCACAAAGGAGAGCGGTTTTAGATATAATAATAAAAAGTGAAGGTAAACACCTTACAGTTGAGGAATTATATGATCTAGTTAAGGTTGAGTGTCCGGAAATTGGTCTTGCAACTGTTTATAGAACTATACAGCTTCTAGAAGAAATAGGAGTTGTTTCTAAACTTGAGCTAAATGACGGATGCAGTAGATATGAATTAGTTCATGGAAGTGAGATTCATCAACACCACCATTTAATTTGTACTAATTGTGGTAAAGTAATGGAGGTTCAAGGAGATTTGTTAGAGAGTTTAGAAGAAAAAGTTGAAAAACAATATGACTTCCTTGTTAAAAACCACAGCGTTAAATTTTATGGTTTATGCAGTGATTGTAGAAAGAAGCTGTAAATTTCAAATAATTTATAGTTGATATAAAATATAAAAAAAGGAGGGGAGAACCACGCGAAGAGAAAAAGATAAAATAAAAATAATTCCCCTTGGTGGTGTAAATGAGATAGGTAAGAATTTAACGGTTATTGAATACAAGAATGAGATAGCTGTTATAGATTGCGGCCTTAAATTCCCAGATGAAGAGATGTTTGGTATAGATATTGTAATACCAGATGTCAGTTATTTAATTAAAAATGCAGAAAAGGTTAAAGGAATATTTTTAACACATGGCCATGAGGACCATATAGGTGCGCTTCCATATGTGTTAAAAGATTTGAATGTTCCAGTATATGGTACAAAGCTTACTATAGGAATAGTTGAATCAAAACTTAAGGAACATAATTTGCTCGGTAGTGTAGATTTAAAAATCGTTAAGGCAAGAGATATAGTTAAGCTTGATAGCATGTCTGTTGAATTTATAAGACAAAGCCATAGTATTGCTGATTCTGTAGCTATAGCTATTCATACGCCAATGGGGGTTATTCTTCACACCGGGGATTTTAAAATCGACTATACTCCTATAGATGGATGTGTCGCTGATTTTGCCCGTTTTGCGGAACTTGGCAAAAAAGGAGTACTCGCAATGCTGTGTGACAGCACAAATGTTGAAAGACCAGGATATACGAGGACTGAACGTACGGTAGGAGAAACATTTAATAATATATTTGCAAAGACTAAAGGTAGGCTTATTATTGCCACATTTGCTTCAAACATTCATAGAATACAGCAAATAGTTGAAGCAGCCGAAAAGTATGACAGAAAAGTTGCTGTTTCAGGAAGAAGTATGGAAAATATTGTGGCAGTTGCTATAGAGCTTGGATATCTCAAAGTTAATGATGGTGTTGTTATAGGAGTTGATGCAATAAACAGATATCCAAATGATAAGATTGTAATTATAACAACAGGAAGTCAAGGAGAGCCTATGTCAGCACTTTCAAGAATGGCAGCTTCAGAACATAAAAAGATAACCATTCAAGAAGGTGATACTGTAATTATATCTGCAAATCCTATTCCAGGAAATGAAAAGCTAGTTTCAAGAGTTATAAATCAACTTTTCAAAAAAGGTGCAGATGTTATTTATGAAGGACTTGCAGATGTACATGTTTCTGGCCATGCATGTCAGGAAGAATTAAAAATGATGCACACTCTTTTAAAGCCAAGGTTCTTTGTGCCTGTTCATGGCGAATATAGACATTTGAAACAGCATGCAGAACTTGCAGTAAGCTTGGGTATGCCAAGGCAAAATATTGTGCTTTCAGACAATGGAGACGTTATAGAAGTAGCAAGAGACGGTATAAAGAAAAGTGGCACAGTAATTTCAGGGCAAGTTTTTGTAGATGGACTTGGTGTTGGAGATGTTGGTAATATTGTTTTAAGAGATAGAAAACATTTATCTCAGGATGGAATACTAACTGTTGTGGTTACCATAGAAAAAGAAAGTGGAAGTGTTATTGCTGGACCAGATATTATTTCGAGAGGATTTGTTTATGTAAGAGAATCTGAAGTTTTAATGGATGAAGCAAGAGAACTTGTAAAGAATGCACTTAAAGAGTGCGAAGATAACCACATTAAGGAATGGGCTGCTATTAAGTCAAATATTAAGGAAGTTTTAAGAGGATTCCTATATGAGAAAACAAAGAGGAAACCAATGATACTACCTATAATAATGGAAATATAACCCTTTGAGTTAAATAATATTATCAATTTGACATTTTAGGATAGTAATATTAAAATAAATTGGGTACGATTAAGTATCCAATTTATTTTTATGATATTTAAAGCTAATATTTTACAATATATGGAGGAAAAAGAATGGAAAAGTTTACCAGAGAAGATATAAGGAATGTTGCAATAATTGCGCACGTTGACCACGGTAAAACAACTCTTGTAGATGCGTTATTGAAACAAAGTAATATATTTAGAAGTAATGAAAAAGTACAGGAAAGAGTTATGGACTCAAATGATTTGGAAAAGGAGAGAGGCATAACAATACTTTCTAAAAATACGTCTGTAATGCATAAAGGAATTAAAATAAATATAGTTGATACTCCAGGCCATGCTGATTTTGGTGGAGAAGTTGAGCGTGTTCTTAAAATGGTTGATAGTGTACTTTTATTAGTTGACGCTTTTGAAGGTCCTATGCCACAGACAAAATTCGTATTAAAAAAAGCATTGGAGCTTGGATTAAAGCCAATTGTTGTTATTAATAAAATCGATAAACCAAATGCCAGACCTCAAGAAGTTGTGGATTTAGTATTTGATTTATTTGTTGAATTAGGTGCAAATGATGAGCAGTTAGAATTCCCAATAGTATATTCTTCAGCTAAAGCTGGAATTGCTAAGTATGAACTTGAGGATGAAAGCAACTCTATGGAACCAGTATTTGAAACTATTATTAAGAATGTAAAAGCACCAGAAGGATATTTAGATGCTCCATTCCAAATGCTTGTTTCCACAATTGATTCAAATGAATATGTTGGAAGAATAGCCATAGGTAGAGTTGAAAGAGGATCTATTAAGAAGAATGAATCAGCTGTTCTTATTAGAAAAGATGGAGAGAAAGAAAATGTTAGAATTTCATCTTTATTTACTTATGATGGATTAAAAAGAGTTGATGCTGATGAGGTTAAACTTGGTGATATCGCAGTTGTTGCAGGTATACCAGATGTTAATATAGGCGAAACTATTGCTGATGCTTCAGATCCAGAGGCAATTCCTTTCGTTGAGATAGATGAACCTACATTAAGCATGTACTTTATTGTAAATGACTCTCCTTTTGCAGGAAGAGAAGGGGATTTTGTTACATCAAGACATTTAAGAGATAGACTTTTGAAAGAGCTCGAAACTAATGTAAGCTTAAAAGTTGAAGAAACGGACTCACCTGATAGATTTAAGGTAAGTGGAAGAGGAGAGCTTCATCTTTCAGTTTTAATTGAAACTATGAGAAGAGAAGGCTATGAATTTCAAGTATCAAAGCCTATGGTAATTTATAAAGAAGAAAATGGAAAGAAATTAGAACCAATAGAGGCATTAACAATAGATGTACCTGAAGAATTTATGGGTGTAGTTATGGAAAAGCTTGGACCTAGAAAAGCTGAACTTGTAAATATGACTTCAGCAATTAATGGTTATACAAGATTAGAGTTTAAAATTCCTTCAAGAGGACTTATTGGTTTCAAAAATGAATTGATGACTGATACTAAAGGAAATGGAATAATGAACTCAGTACTTGAGGATTATGAGCCATATAAGGGAGATATACCTGAAAGATCTAGAGGATCAATAGTTGTATTTGAAACAGGAACTTCTGTTGTTTATGGATTATACAGTGCTCAAGAAAGAGGAAAGTTATTTATTGGTGCAGGAGTAGATGTTTACCAAGGAATGGTCATTGGAGAATGCGCGAGAGCTGAAGATTTAGAAGTTAATGTTTGTAAGAAAAAACATCTTTCAAATACTAGATCATCAGGAGCAGATGATGCATTAAAATTAGTTCCAATAACTGAAATGACTTTGGAAAAGTGTCTTGAATTTATAGCATCTGATGAATTGGTAGAGGTTACACCAAAGAGTATTAGAATGAGAAAGAAAATACTTGATACTAACCTTAGAAGAAAAAACAGAGGAAAATAGAGAACCATAATTAAGGGGAATGGGTCTATGGAGATTAAAAAATTATTTGCTAAAAGAAAAATTTCTATTTTGATTTGTTCTTTGCTTATTATTTTAATTGGGGTATTATATATAAGTAGGACAATAGAAAATCCATTTAAAGTGAATAATAAATATAGATTTGAAGTAAAAAAAGATGATAATTTATATAAAATAATAGATAGACTAGGCAAGAATGATTTGATTAAAAATAAGTTTTTACTTAAGGCATATGTGAAATATAAAAAATTTCCCGGTGAAATTAAACCGGGATTTTATTCAATAAAAGCTGGAGAAACCATAAATTCTCTTGTAAGTGATATGAACAATGGAACTTTTGATGATACATATATTAAAGTAACAATACCAGAGGGATTTGAAATAACGCAGATAGCAAGCACCTTAGAAAAAAAAGGAATAATATCAAGTAGTAATTTCTTGAAGGCTTGCGAGGAATATAATATTCCTAGTTATATTAAGAATGATAGTAAAAGAAAGTATAAACTTGAAGGTTATCTTTTCCCGGATACTTATGAATTTAAAAAGAATGCAGAGGGAAAAGCTATAATAGATACTATGCTCCAAAGATTTAATTCAGTATTTACTGAACTAAAAAAGGAGTCTGATGGTAAAATAGATGACATTGATAAGATAATAACTATGGCTTCAATTATAGAGCGTGAAGCAGAGGTTCAGAAAGAAAGAGCGGTAATCTCATCGGTTTTTTATAATAGAATAAAGCTTAATATGAAGCTCCAATCTTGTGCAACGGTAGAGTATGCACTTGGATATCATAAGGATAAGCTGACATATAATGATCTTAAAGTAAAATCCAACTATAATACTTATCTAGTAAATGGCATGCCCGAGGGACCTATATGTTCGCCAGGTAAGAATTCAATAGTTGCAGCAATTAAACCAGAAAATACAGATTATATTTATTTTGTAGCTAAGAATGATGGAACACATTTTTTTACAAGGAATTATAGTGAATTTTTAAAGATGAAACAAAAAACTCAGGGATTTTAGTTTTGGAGGAATTCTAATGAGCAAAATAATGTATGATTACATTGAAAATTATATAAGAAAATTGATTCCTGAAGAGCAAGGATTTCTTAAGGAATTAGAGCAATATGCAAAAGATAATAATGTGCCAATAGTTCAAAAAGAAACTGCTAAGTTTCTTCAATTAATGGTAACAATAAAAAGGCCACTTAAAATACTTGAGCTTGGAACTGCTATAGGGTATTCTGCGATTTTAATGGCTACTAATTCAGAGGCTCATATAACGTCTATAGATAGAAGCGAAGAAATGGTAAATATAGCACTCCAAAATATACATAAATATGGAATGGACAAAAGAATAAATGTTATATTAGGAGATTGTATGGAATCCCTCAAAGGACTTAAGGATGAATATGATATTATATTTATAGATGCTGGTAAAGGTCATTATGAAGACTTTTTTAATGAATGTCTTAGAATGCTTAAAAAGGATGGAATTGTAATAGCAGATAATGTACTATTTAGAGGCATGGTGGCAAATAGAGAATTATTACAAAGAAGAAAAATCACCATAGTTAAAAGAATGAAAAGCTATCTTGACATGGTTTCGAATGATAAAAATTTGATTACTTCTGTGATTCCAATGGGAGATGGAATTGCAGTTACAACAAGGAGGTAAGATTGTGAATAAACCTGAAATATTAGCACCAGCTGGAAATCTAGAAAAATTAAAAGCTGCCATTGAATATGGGGCAGATGCTGTTTATCTTGGTGGAAGTAAACTTAATTTAAGGGCTTTTGCAGATAATTTTGGCCCTAATGAATTGAAGCAGGGAATTGATTTTGCACATTCCCTAGGAAAAAAGGTGTATGTAACTTTAAATGTTTTTCCTCATAATGAAGACTTAATTGGATTAGAAGACTACTTAAAAGAATTGTATAATTTAAAGGCTGATGCAGTTTTAGTTTCTGATCCTGGAATAATAATGACTGCGAGAGAGGTTGTCCCAGATTTAGAGCTGCATTTAAGTACTCAAGCTAATAATGTAAATTGGAAATCAGCTTTATTTTGGCATAAACAAGGAGTTAAAAGAATAGTTCTTGCAAGAGAAATGTCTCTTGAGGAAATAAAAGAAATTAGAAGAAATCTTCCGGAAACTTGTGAAATTGAGGCTTTTGTTCATGGTTCTATGTGTATTTCTTATTCAGGAAGATGCCTTTTATCTAATTATATGACAGGAAGAGATTCGAATAGAGGACAGTGCGCTCAACCTTGCAGATATAAATATGCTCTTGTTGAAGAAAAAAGACCTGGACAGTACTTTCCAATAATGGAAGATGATAAAGGAACATATATAATGAATTCAAAGGATCTATGCATGATTGAGCATATTCCGGACTTGGTTGAGTCTGGAATAAACTCACTTAAAATCGAAGGAAGAATGAAGAGTGCTTATTATGTTGCATCTGTGGTAAAAGCATATAGAGAGGCTTTAGATAAGTATTTTGAAAATCCTTCTCAATATAAATTTGATTCTAAATGGATGGATTACTTATTAAAACCAAGTCATAGAGGATACTGCACAGGATTTTATTATGGAGAGGATAATAGGCAGTATTATGGATCTTCATCATATATAAGAGATTTTGATATAGTTGGAATAGTAAAAGATTATGATGAGGCTTCTAAAGTTGCCGTTATTGAACAGAAGAATAAAGTTTATTCTGGTGATACAGTAGAAGTTTTAAGACCTAAGGGAGATAACTTCCAAATAAAGCTAGAGGATATGAAAAATGAAAAGGGCGAAAAAATAGAGAGTGCACCTGTAGCACAAATGATATACACAATAAAGTGTGACGAAGTTTTAAGTAAAGGTAATATGTTAATTAAGGAAAAGGAAAAGTAAGAGATTACTTTTGAATAAAATACCTCATTTTAGTCAAAAATTTAGACTAGGTGAGGTGTTTTTATGTATAAATCAAAAATTAGATGCATATCCATATTTGCTGTGCTTATTGTCGCTTTTTCTTTTTTAATATACAGGTTATATTTTATTATGAGCAGCAATAAAGCTTTGCAGGTGAATTATGCAGCACAAATGTCATCTTTTGAAAAAATTTCTGATGCAAATTATGATGTCGTAGATTGCAATGGAAATAATCTTTTATCGTTTAACAAAGAATACTATGTTGTAGTAAATCCATATATTTTTAGTAGGAACAATAGTGATACAAATATAAGAGAATTAACTGCATTAAATTATATCTTAAAAAATTATAATAAAAATTATGATTTAAGTGAAATATCCATAGAAGACTCAACCAATAAGCTATATTGGAAAATAGATGAGGCACTTTACAATAATCTTAAAAAGTTTAAGGATGTAAATGGTATATATACCTACTATGTTAATAAAATAGATAGAAGTAAAGCAGCGGATATATACAATATATTAACTAATCCTAAGGATAAAAATAATAAAAAATTTAAAGCAAATAATTCAATTGAAAAATTAATATATGATAAGTTTAAAAACAATGCCTACCCAGAAAAGGTATTTAAAAACGATAATAATGGAAATACTGTTTCTTCAACTGAAATTAACAGTAAAAATCTTTCTAAAGTTAAACTTACTATAGATAAAACTATAAATGATAAAGTTCAAAGCATATTAAGCAGTAGTGACCTTAAACAGGTTTGTGCAATTGTAATGGAAAGTGAAAATGGAGCTATAAGAGCAATTAGCCAAAAGGATTTGTACGATGCTAATATAAATTTAGGACTAAAGGGAGTTTATTATCCAGGTTCCATATTTAAGGCTATAGTTGAGGAGGCTGCTATTGAAAACAAAAGTATTGATTTAGATAAACCTATAAAAGATACGGGAAAATATAGTGAAGAAAAAGTTTATGATTACTGTACTCCAAAACAAGCATTTGTAGTTTCTTCTAATGATGTTTTTATAAACATAGGACAAAAAACTGGTTTTTATAACATATATAATACTGCTAAAAAGCAAGGATTGTTTGATAAAGTACTAAATATAGATGGAGAAAGTAGTGGTTCAATGGATAATATGGATTCTAATAATACAGGAAATTTAAGTTTACTATCATATGGCCAAAGCCTTAGAATAACCCCATTAGGAGCACTATCTATTCCTAATACTGTAGTTAATAAGGGGATATATGTTAAACCACATATTGTTGATTCATATGTTGATGGAAATACTGGCAAGGTAGAAAAAGAAAAAATATATAGTAATAGAGTTATAAGTGAAAATACAGCTAACATAATGCTGGAGCTTTTTAAACAAGTTATTACAGATAAACACGGAACAGGACTACTTGCGTACACTCCTAATCCATGTATTGGTGGAAAAACAGGAACAGCACAAAGAGGAGAAAACAAAGATAAAACTATTAAAAATGTAGACTCTTGGTTTGCAGGATTTTTTAATGCTAAGGGTATTAATTATTCAGCAATTATATTTGCACCTGAAATAGATAAAAATATGAGTGCAGCTACTACAACGGCGCCTATATTTAAAAAAATAGTTGAAGCACTTAATAGTAACAACTAAAAGTTACTCAAAAAATATTTGTTTTTTAGGAACATTATACAAGCTGTTTAAATAATATATTAATAAGCACTATTAGGAGGAAAACCTTTGTTATCAATATATTATTTATTAAATATAATGGGCGGTATGTCATTTTTTACAGCATATATTGGGAACGGAACGTCATTTCCTAAACCTCTTACAGAAAGTGAAGAAAAGGAGTATATCAAGCAATTAGAAGAAGGTAATCCTCAAGCAAAAAGTGTACTTATTGAAAGAAATTTAAGGTTGGTTGCACATATTGTGAAGAAGTACTCATATTATGGAAAAGAAGTTGATGATTTAATATCAATAGGTACCATAGGACTAATAAAAGCAATAGATTCCTATAATAGCTTAAAGGGAACAAGGCTTGCTACCTATGCTGCAAGATGTATTGAAAATGAGATATTAATGCTTATAAGGAACAATAAAAAAATTAAAAATGAAGTATATCTTCAAGATCCAATAGGTGTTGACAAAGAAGGCAATGAAATATCTCTTATGGATATATTAAGTAGTGATGAGGATTCAGTTATCGAAATTGTTGAAAACAGAATACAGATAAGCAAACTATATATAGAAATTGAAAATTCACTTAAAGGAAGAGAAAAAATTATAATAAAAATGCGATATGGGCTTGGAGATGGAAAGCCTAAAAATCAAAGAGAAATTGCTAAGATTTTAGGAATTTCAAGATCTTATGTATCACGAATAGAGAAAAGGGCATTAAAAAAACTATGCAAGCAGCTTGATAATAACACTATAAAATATAATAAATAACTTATATATAAAGTGAATTCTAAAATACAAAGGAATAAATCTTTCTATTTTAATTGGAATTAAAATGTAGTATAATTACAGTTAAAACTGATATAAATAAAGATACCCCATATAAAAGTAAGGAATTATATTATATACTTAGGGAGGAATAGCGTTGAAGACACTTAATGAATTATTGAAATTAACTGTAGAAAAGAAAGCTTCTGATTTGCACATTACAGTTGGGTTACCACCTGTTTTAAGAATAAATGGAGGATTGAATATTTTAAATAAGGAAGAAACAATTTTACCAGAGGACAGTAGTAAATATGCTAAGAAGATATTAGGCGATGACTATGAAAAATATTTAAAGGTAGGAGAGTACGATAAGTCGTATTCAATTTCTGGAGTTGGACGTTTTAGAGTTAACGTATATAGACAAAGAGGCAGTGATGCAATAGCTATAAGAGTTGTTGAACTTAAAATTCCATCACTTAAAGAACTTAATTTTCCTATGGTTATAAAAGATTTATTAGAAAATAAAAGAGGGCTTATACTTGTAACAGGACCAACAGGTTCTGGAAAAAGTACAACCCTTGCGTCTATGATTAATGAAATAAATTGTACTAGATCTGAACATATTATTACTTTAGAAGATCCAATAGAATATGTACATAAACACAATAAGAGTATAATAAATCAAAGAGAAATAGGAAAGGATTGTACATCCTATAAGGATGCTTTGAAATCTATATTAAGAGAAGATCCAGATGTTATATTAATTGGTGAGATGAGGGATCTTGAAACTATATCTACAGCTATTACTGCAGCAGAAACAGGTCACTTAGTGCTTTCTACACTTCATACTATAGGAGCTGCAAAAACAATAGATAGAATTGTAGATGTATTCCCAGATCATCAACAGCAGCAGATAAGAATTCAACTTTCTGGAGTTTTACAGGGAATTGTATCTCAACAGCTTCTTTCAAGAAAAGATGGAAAGGGAAGAGTTGCTGCACTTGAAATAATGATGGCTACACCTGGAATACAAAACCTTATAAGAGAAGGAAAAACTCATCAAATTCAGTCATTAGTTCAAACAGGCTCAAAATATGGCATGAAAACGATGGATATGTCTATTGAAGAACTATATAAGCACGGAATTATTTCATATGATGTTGCTATAGCTTCATGTGTTGATAGAGAGTTTATGACAAAAATGTTAGTCTTATAGAATTTTCTAAAGTATAAATTATGATATGCATTAAAGATAAAAGCTCTGACTATTCGGAGCTTTTTAAGCTTGTATTTCCAATAAATTGAGATAAAATAGTCAAAACTATAGTATTTAACATTTATTTGTGCTAAAATATTTTTGATTAGGGGGGGTACATAGTGAATATAGTAAATAGCATAATGCATGTAATTTTACGCGTATTTACATATACAGTTTTAATTATTGCAATGTATTATTTGCTTATATCTTTTTTCGGGCTTTATAGAAAAAAAGATAGTAAAAAGTTTAACCCAGAAAAAAAATTTGCAATTATAGTTGCAGCCCACAATGAGGAAGCTGTAATCGGTGAAATGGTTGATAGTCTTAACAGGTTAGATTATCCTAAGGAATTATATGATATATATGTTATTTCTGACAATTCTAATGATAGTACAACGATGAAAGCTAAGGAAAAGGGTGCCATTGTATATGAAAGAAAAAGTAAAGACAAACGTGGTAAGGGTTATGCGTTAGAGTGGATGTTTGACAAAATATTCAAGATGGAGAAAAAGTATGATGCTGTCATAATATTTGATGCAGATAATTTAGCATCTAAGAACTTTCTTAATGAAATGAATAAAAAATTATGCGAGGGCTATAAGGTTGTTCAAGGATATCTTGACAGTAAAAATCCTGTTGATTCATGGATTACTGGAAGCTACTCAATAGCTTTTTGGTCTACTGATAGAATGATTCAATTGGCGAAGGCTAACATAGGGCTTTCTGCTCAATTGGGGGGAACAGGTCTATGTATAGATGTAGATGTGTTAAAAAAGCTTGGATGGGGTGCAACTTGTCTTACAGAAGATCTAGAGTTCACTTGCAAGCTTATATTAAATGGTTATAAGGTTGGTTGGGCACATGATGCTATTGTGTATGATGAAAAGCCATTAAAATTAAAACAATCTTGGAATCAAAGAAAACGATGGATGCAAGGTTTTGCAGATGTTTACAGCCGATATTTCTTTAAGCTTATGAAGAGGGCTGTTTTAAAAAGGAGCTTTACAGCCTTTGATTGTGCAATTTATACAATTCAGCCTATAATTACAGTTCTTTTTGGAGTGGCTGGAATATTAAGTTTTTCACAATTATTATCACAAATTTCTGATTTTATATATAAAATTAATTCAATAGGATTATATATGGATTTTAATTTGCTTAAGATTTGTGCTGCTATTGTTGCTGTAGCTCAATATATATACACACCTTTAGTAATTTTTATAGATAAAAAATTAAGTTTAAAAATATTATTATGCTATGTAATATTTTATCCTATTTATTTATTGACATGGGCGCCCATTGCATTAATTGGAATTATTAATAAGAATGATAAAAAATGGAGTCACACAGCTCATACAAGAAGTATGGATATATCTGAATTAGAAAAGGTTAATTAGAAATATTTTTTCATAAATCATGCTAAAAGTAGAGGGGATATCTTGTATATCTCTTATTTTTTGTATATACTATAACTATGTGTACATTTAAGCGAAGTTATATTTTTATTAAAATTATTAAAGGAAAATTTGTATTTATGTTGAATATAATTTAATGTGGAGAATTTTAATTATTAATTAAATATTAAATTGAAACAAATTAATATTTAAGGGAATTTTTATACAAGATATGTTAAATTTTAAGTATTATTCCCCTACATGTGAGTTCTCATAGAGGGAGGGAAGTAAATGGATAGTTACATTGTAGGATTGGACATAGGATCATCAAAAATTTGTGCAGCAGCAGGAAAAATCGCAAAAAGAGGGGAACTTGAAATACTAGGAATAACTTCTTCTGATTGTAAAGGGTTGAAGAAATCCATTGTTGTTAATATAGATAAAACAGCTGAATCTATAAAAGAATGCATTGAAAAACTACAAATGATAATTGATATTAAAATAGACAATGTCTACGTATCACTTCCTGGAAGCATATGTGGATTAGTACATAATAAGGCTGTAATTGCAGTTTCATCAGATGACAGAGAGATAAGAAGTAAAGATGTAGAAAGACTCTTAGAGTCTGCCAAACTCATATCCGTACCGTCTAATAATGAAATTATAGGTGTCGAACCTCAGCAGTTTATTGTTGATGGATATGATAATATTAAAGATCCTATTGGAATGAGCGGGATGAGGTTAGAGGCTGATGTTCACGTTATTACGGCCCAATCGGCTATTGTAAATAATTTTATAAAAAGTGTAGCTAAAGCTGGATATAATGTAAAAGGAATTTGCTTTGCACCTAAAGTTGTTTCAAATGTTGTGTTATCTACAGAAAGTAGAGAACTTGGGTGTGCATTAATTGATGTTGGAGCAGAAACAATTGACATAACTATAATAAAAAATGATAATATTTGTTATGAAGACTTTATTCCTTTAGGTGGTAATAATATAACTAATGATATTTCAATTGGAGTGAAAATACCATTTAATGAGGCAGAGAAGTTAAAATTAAGATTTGCAGATATCAGAAGTGGAAATTCTGGATATGCTGAAAAGGTTAATGTAAAATTACCTGGTAATCAAGTTGTAGAGGTTGATTGTAAGTTTTTAAAATTAATAATAAAATCAAGAGTAGAAGAATTATATGAGTTTATAAAAAAGAAAATAGTTGATAGTGGATATTATAATGAAATATCAAATGTCGTAATAGTTGGTGGTGGTATAGCATTAATAAGAGGAGCAGATGAGCTTGGTACTAGTATTTTAGGTAAAAATGTAGCAATAGGTTCACCTAATTATGTAGGGGCTTCTAATCCTATGTATGCAGGAGCAGTAGGTATTACATATGATATATGTAATAGTGTAAATATTGAAAATGATGATTTTTCAAATTTTAGTAATGAAGATGAAATAAAAAGTATATGGAATAAAAATAGTAAAAAAAGCCAGGAAAATATAAATATTTTTTCAAAGGTTAAGGATTTTTTTACAGATCTTTTCTAATGAGGGAGGTATTATTGTGCTTGATTTTGATGTTGATGTTCAGCAATTTGCTCAGATAAAGGTAATTGGTTGCGGTGGTGGAGGAAATAATGCCGTGAACAGAATGATTGTAGAGGGACTTAAAAATGTAGAATTTATTGCAATAAATACGGACAAGCAGGCTTTAGCTCTTTCTAAGGCTTCACAAAAGATACAGATAGGTGATAAGCTTACCAAAGGACTAGGTGCAGGAGCAAATCCGGAAATTGGCAAAAAGGCAGCTGAGGAAAGTAAAGATGAAATTTCCCAAGCTATAAAGGGCGCAGATATGGTATTTATAACAGCAGGTATGGGAGGCGGTACGGGAACAGGTGCGGCTCCGGTTGTTGCTGAGGTAGCAAAATCTATGGGGATTTTAACTGTAGGTGTAGTTACAAAGCCTTTCCCGTTTGAAGGAAGAAAAAGAATGCTTCACGCGGAATCTGGAATTAAAAATTTGAAGGAAAGTGTAGATACACTTGTAACTATTCCTAATGAAAGGTTGCTTGCCATTGTAGACAAGAAGACAACTCTTGTTGAAGCGTTTAGGTTGGCAGACGATATTTTGAAGCAGGGTGTTCAAGGTATTTCAGATTTGATTACTATTCCAGGTCTTGTAAATCTTGATTTTGCAGATGTAAGGACTGTTATGATAGATAAAGGCCTTGCACATATGGGCGTTGGAAGAGGTGCAGGAGATACAAGAGCAGCTGATGCGGCTAAACAGGCAATATCAAGTCCTCTTTTGGAAACTTCAATTGTTGGAGCAACTGGTGTTCTTCTTAATGTTACAGGTGGAGCAGATCTTGGTCTTCTTGAAATAAATGAAGCGGCACAGGTAGTACAAGAAGCAGCAGATCCAGATGCTAATATAATATTTGGTGCTGTAATAGATGAGAATTTAAAAGATGAAATAAGAATAACAGTAATAGCAACAGGATTTGAAAATGATAAAGAAGTTCAGAAGGATGAAGATGAAAACATAATTCAATCATCTAATAAGCCAGAAGATGAAGCTGCTAGTGCTTTGGACAATACGGGTTCATTTACTGTAAAAAAGGATGATTTAGATATACCTGCTTTTTTGAGAAGGCAGCATAATAAAAATAGATTTTAAAAAAGTGCTTTTATAGGCGCTTTTTTTTTATGCAAATTAAGATTTTTTAGTTATTCTAGACGATATTTAAAAAAATAGAATTCAGATAATTTTATCATGACAAATCAGCATTTCAATTTGGGTCTGTAAGGGTATTAATTTGGCGGTGACAATTTTAATATTCCAAATTATCTATAGTGAAAATAGCTGAGCTACAAACTATTTATGTACCATAATCCTTTGAAAATTTGTGTTTTGGAACATAAATAGTTTAAGTTTCGCAGTAGTTTCATTATATATTCTGCATATTAGATGTATAATACCAGATATTTTTGTTTCATTTTTCATATTTAGAATAAATTATTCATAAAAAAAGATATTATATAGCGTTATAAAAAAATTATTATCAAAAATTAAAAATCAAAAAACTTATTCAATTAATACAAAATGACAAAATTTTGAAGATGTTAGTAATATAATTATCATAAAAGGGGTGGATAACATTGCTTATATATCTTGATGTACTTATTATTGAAAATGCCATTGTAAACACATTTTTACTTTATATAACATCTCAAACACTAATGAAGAAAGTTAAATTTAGATATATTATTATAGCGGGCACTATAGGAGGTATGTATGTTTGCACATTAATATTTCCTAGCATTAGATTTTTTTCAGGCATTATATTTAAAATTATTACTGCTGAAATCATGATTTACATTACCTTTAGAAATAAAAATGTATTATTTAATATAAGAGCGTTAGTTATACTTATAATTTATTCAATGACTTTAGCTGGTGTGTGTATGTTTTTAAATTTTTCACAGTCCCAGGCTAAAATTTTTGATATTGATTTTAGTAATATATCTTACAGATATTTAATGGTTGGAATAATGATTTTGTATATGCTCATATTTAGAATTATTACCTTTGTTAAGGATAGAAAGGATGTATTTAATTTAATATATCGTGTGGATATCGGTATAAATAACACTGAGAAATCTATAAGAGCTTTTTTAGACACTGGAAATGAATTAAGAGAGCCTATAAGCAATCTTCCAGTGATGGTTATTGAAAGAAAATCCTTAGGTAATATTATTTTGGATGATAGGTATAAGTGTTACATAAAGTATAAGGTTGTTGATGGTAAAATAGGAAGATTGGAAGCTTTTAAGCCAGCCTATATAAAAATATATGTTGGAAATAAAGCAGAAAATAAAGATATGGTTATAGCATTAAGTGATAATAAACTAAGTGAATATAATGAATATACAGCACTTCTGCCTAGAGGATGTATATGAATGGAGGGATTTTATGAGGCGATTATTAGTATTATTAAATAGGTTAATAAGTAAAATAAAATTATTTTCAGGTAAACTTTATTATATAGGTGGAAATGATGCTCTTCCTCCCCCATTATCAAAAGATGAAGAAGATGATTTAGTAAATAAATTAATTGAGGGAGATGAAAGTGTAAGATCAACTTTGATAGAACGAAATTTAAGGCTTGTAGTTTATATTGCCAGAAAATTTGAAAACACTGGGGTCGGAGTTGAAGATTTAATATCTGTAGGTACTATAGGGCTTATTAAAGCAGTAAATACATTTGACCCAAAGAAAAAAATTAAATTAGCTACATATGCATCAAGGTGTATAGAAAACGAAATTCTTATGTACCTTAGGAGAAACAGTAAGGTGAAATCAGAAATATCATTTTATGAACCTTTAAACGTAGATTGGGATGGAAATGAACTGCTTTTATCAGATATATTAGGCACAGATAATGATTGTGTATATAATTTTATTGAAGATGAAGTAGATAAACAACTTCTTGTGGTAGCTCTCCAAAAGTTAAACAATAGAGAAAAAGAGATAGTTGAATTAAGATATGGTCTTACAGGGTCTGGAGAAAAAACACAAAAAGAAGTTGCGGACATGCTAGGCATTTCCCAATCATATATTTCGAGACTTGAGAAAAGAATAATTAAACGTTTAAAACGAGAGATAAATAAAATGCTATAGTTTGTCTCTCGTATAAAATCAGCTTTCAAAGGGAATAATTTTAATGCTATTATTCCAAAGGGGCTGATATAAAGTGGTTATAAATAAGGTGGAAATATGTGGAGTTAATACATCAAAACTTCCAGTTTTAAAGGAAAAAGAAATGAGGGAGCTTTTGATAAGCATGAGAAATGGCAACGAAAGTTCAAGAGAGAAGTTTATTAAAGGAAATTTGAGATTAGTACTTAGTGTAATACAAAGATTTAATAATAGGGGCGAAAATGCTGATGATTTATTTCAGGTTGGATGTATAGGGCTTATAAAATCAATAGATAATTTTGATTTGAGCCAAAATGTAAAGTTTTCAACATATGCAGTTCCTATGATTATAGGTGAAATTAGAAGGTATTTAAGAGATAACAATTCAATAAGAGTAAGTAGATCTCTTAGGGATATTGCATATAGGGCTCTGCAGGTAAGAGATAAATTTGTAGCAAAAAATAATAAAGAACCAACTGTCTCTCAAATTGCAAAAGAACTTAAAGTGCCAAGAGAAGAGGTAATATTTGCACTAGATGCTATACAGGAACCTATGTCATTATATGAACCAATATACCATGATGATGGAGATGCAATATATGTTATGGATCAAATAAGTGATAATAAAAGTCACGATCAAAATTGGGTTCAGGATATATCCATTAAAGAAGCTATGAAAAAATTGAGTAGTAGAGAGAAAATGATACTTAATATGCGCTTTTTTGATGGCAGAACTCAAATGGAAGTTGCGGATGAAATAGGAATTTCCCAGGCTCAGGTATCAAGGCTTGAGAAAACGGCCCTCAAACATATGAGAAAATACGTTTAAAAATATATAGTGAAAATGCTTCCCGGCTTTAAACTAGCTAAAATATTTTTAATAGGGTTTAATTTTTACACAGAGTAGAAAGTATGGTGCTGGTGGATTTATCTTTTGTTTCACTTACTTAAATCATCCTTCACTGTACTTTTTACTCTGTTTGTACTCTTTATTCTAAATCAAATGTTAATTGGATAAACTTAGAATTTAAGGTTTTTAAATTCTAACAGACATTTAGAGTACATATAATATATAAAAGTAGTTTTTTGGAGGGAGCTATATGCATTCTTTGAACAATTTAAAATCAATGGAGCTTATAGATATAAACACTGGGACAAAGCTTGGATTTATAAAGGATTTAAAGGTAGATACCGATAATTATAAAGTTTTATCTTTAATAATTCCAAATTCTAAAAGTTCGCATTGGTTTTCAAAAAGCGACGATATAGAGATAGAATGGAACAAAATAAAAGTTATAGGAGTAGATGTAATACTTATAGATGGGGACAACTTATTTGAAAATAGGGATTGAATAGTGTGTTACATAAAGTGTATAATTATGTTAAAGTTTTATAACAAAGGACGTGAAAGTATTGAAATGTCCATTTTGCGGATATGATGAAAGTAAAGTAATAGACTCAAGATCAACAGAAGATAATATGGCTATAAGAAGAAGAAGAGAATGCCTTGGATGTTCTAAGAGGTATACTACATATGAAAAAGTTGAAGATATACCAATATTAGTTGTAAAGAAGGATTCTAGTAGAGAATTTTTTGATAAATCTAAAATAGTTAATGGACTAATAAAGTCTTGTGAAAAGAGACCAGTTTCAAGAAAACAAATTGAAGATATAGCTTCTGAGATTGAAAAAAATATAAGTAATCAAATGCTTACAGAAGTAAAATCAAATCTTATTGGAGAAATGGTTATGGATAAACTTAAAGATATTGATGAAATATCTTATGTTAGGTTTGCGTCTGTATACAGGCAATTTAAGGATGTAAACACTTTTATGAAAGAATTATCAAATTTGATTAATAAAAGATGTGAAGAATAATTTTGTTTAATATATAAATTGATAGATTAAAGCCTATCAATTTTTTTTGTTTATTTACTTTAAATAAATGATTATATTAAGATATTGTTAACTATGTTAAAATGTTGTTTGGATTAACACAAAAAAATAAAATATGCTAATATGTTATTGGGAGGATAATTATCTATGGGAATAAAAAATATAGGAAGTTATGAATTTATAGAAATAGAAGATGAAAATATACATTTGTATTTTTCAACTGCTAAAAATAATTTGAATTTTAATTTGAAGAGTGAAGAGGGCTTAGAAAATATCAATAACCTTAAAGGGTGGTTTGATTTGGACAATGTGGGTTATTTAAACCAAGTACATGGAGATTCTATTTACAGGTATGATGAAAAAGTTCATGATGGCGATGCCATAATTTCAAATAAAAAAAATATAGCAGTAGGGGTTTTTACTGCAGACTGTGTTCCTATTTTAATATATGATAGAGAAAAAGAAATTTTTGCGGCAGTTCACAGTGGTTGGAAAGGTACATTAAGCTGTATAGTTGAAAAAACAGTAATTAAAATGAAAGAAGAATTTGGGTGCGATACTAAGAAAATAGGTGCAGTTATCGGACCTCATAATATGGTATGCTGTTACGAGTTTGGATATGATGTTGCCAAAAAGTTTAGTGAAGTGCCAATATATAGGAATGAAAAAATATATTTAAATGGAAAGCTAAATTTACAAAGGTGTATAGAAAAGCAGCTTCAAAATGTTGAAGTGAAGAATATTAAAAGCTTAAATCAATGCACTAGCTGCAGCAAACGATATAAATTTCATTCTTATAGGAGAGATGGAAGTGTGGCCGGGAGGATGTTTTCTTTTATTTTTATTAAATAAAATTGGAGGTATATAGTATGGCTGGAGAAAAAATTTTAGTTGTAGATGATGAAGAACATATAGTTCAACTTATCACTTTTAACCTCGAAAAGAATGGCTATAAGGTAATAAGTGCGAGTAATGGAATTGATGGGATAAAAATGGCAAAGAGTGAATTACCTCAACTTGTACTTCTTGACCTCATGCTTCCAGAATTAGATGGATACGATGTATGTAGGGAGATAAGACGTGATAATAATATATCAAATATGCCTGTTATTATGATTACAGCAAAAAGTGAGGAACTTGATAAAATTTTAGGACTTGAACTTGGAGCTGATGACTACATTACAAAACCTTTTTCTGTAAGAGAGCTTGTAGCGAGAGTTAAAGCTGTTTTAAGAAGAACTAAAATAGAGTATAATGATAAAGTTTATAAGTTTAGTGACATATTAATTGATTTTCAAAAGCATGAGATTATTAAAAATGGTAAAAAAATAGAACTTACGTTAAAAGAATTTGAACTGCTTGAGGTTTTAATAAAGAATAAGGGCAGAGTCATGACAAGAGATTTTCTCCTTGATAAAATTTGGGGATATGAATATATAGGTGAAACGCGTACAGTTGATGTTCATATAAGACATTTGAGACAAAAGATTGAGCAAGATGACAAAAATCCTCAATATATAGAAACTATAAGAGGAATAGGTTATAGATTTAGTTTTGAGGGTGAGTAGGATGAGAAAAAAATTATTTTTATACAATATAGTTGTTCTTGTTTTTACTCTTTTTATTGTAACTGTTTTGTTTATGAAAATAGTAAACAAGGAATATGAGGAAAATTTAAAGCAGGATTTAAAAAGAAACAGCATTTTAGTTTCAAATTTATTGAGTTTTAAGCACAGTAAAGATGTAATTACTATACTGAAAAAAGAATTTAAAAACTGTGATTTTAGGATTACATATATAAATAGAGCTGGAGTAGTATTATATGATAATGATATAGACTATAAAAAGCTTGATAACCATAACAAAAGGGCAGAGGTAATTGAAGCAAGAAAAAGCGGAGAAGGTTATAGTATAAGGTATAGTAATTCTTTAAAAAAGAACATAATATATTATGCTTGTAGGGGGGATGATGGAAGCATAGTTAGAAGTGCTATGCAAATTTCCTATGTTAACAGCTTTAAGCATGTTTATTTAAAATACTATATAGCCGTTGTTGCATTAAGTGGTATTTTTGCTATGTTTTTATCGTTTAAATTGTCAAATAGAATTACAGCGCCAATAAAGGATTTAGAGTTTATAACTTCTGCTATAGCTAAGGGAGAACTTGAAGGAAGGGTTAGAATGTCTTCTAATGATGAAATAGGACATTTAGGAAAGACATTTAATCATATGGCAGACAAACTTCAAAGCACTATTATGGATTCTGTAGAAAAGCAAAATAAGCTTGAAGCTATTCTTGAAAGTATGGATAGTGGAGTCATAGCAGTAGATAGAAAAAACAATGTTATAATGATAAATCCTTATGCTGAAAGGATATTTGGACTCAAGAAGAACATAATAGGGCTAAAGCTTATAGATAATATAAGAAATTATGATCTTGAAAATATATTTAGAGAAAAGTCAAAAAAATATAAGGAACTTAAAATTACATGGCCAACAGAAAGAATTCTTAGGGTTAAAACTGCCGATATAATAAATGGATATGAATATATAGGCATTGTAGCTGTATTTCAAGATATTACTGATATAAAGAAGCTTGAAAATATGAGAACACAGTTTGTAGCAAATGTTTCTCATGAACTTAAAACTCCGCTTACTTCAATAAAAGGCTTTGCAGAAACTATAAGATATGTTGATGACGATAAAAAAAGAAATGAGTTTTTAGACATAATAGACAGCGAAGTAGATAGATTGACAAGACTTATAGGTGATATACTTGTACTCTCAGATATAGAAATAAATACGGAGATGAAAAAGGAGAAAATTAATGTAAAAGAGAGTATTAAAGAAGTTTATAATTTGCTTAAGGATACTGCTGCAAAGAAAAATATTGAAATTGAAACTAAGTGTGAAGAAGGACCTATGATAACAGGAGATATTGATAAATTTAAACAAATTGTTATTAATCTTGCGGATAACGCTATAAAGTATAGTGAAAGTAACGACAGGGTTTTTATTGGAAGTAAGTACGAGGACGGTAATTGTATTATATGGGTTGAAGATACAGGCGCTGGCATACCAAATAAGGATATACCAAGACTTTTTGAAACCTTTTATAGAGTTGATAAAGCACGTTCTAGAGCTAAAGGAGGAACAGGGCTTGGTTTAGCTATAGTAAAGCATATAGTTATGAATTTTAAGGGTACAATTAAAGTTGAGAGCGAACTTAATCGAGGAAGTAAGTTTATAGTAACTTTACCAATAGGATAAATATGAATAATGATTAAAATAAAGAGGATATTACACCCTCTTTATTTTTTTAACATAAAGATAACAATTTCTTATACAGCCTTAACACCGATTTAATAAAATTACATTAGGTAATTAAAAATATAAGTTTTTAATTCTATTAAGAAAAGGAGACTGTGTATGGAAGTTTCAACTGAAAAAGGCGCTTTAAAACGAATAAAATTAAAGAAGGATTCAATTGCATTAAGAATAATGATGGCAATTTCAATTTCAATTATAATTCTAATGCTTACAACAAACGTAATAATATACTATTTAACTTATCATAAGATTTATGACATGAGTACTAGCAATATCGGTATAGTTACTTCTGAGATGAGAAATAACTTTCAAAGCATGATGAAGGTTCAGATAAGCGACGTTGAAAACATGTCAAAGGATTTAGAACTTCAAAAATTTGCAGCAGAGGAGAATGAAACTTCAAGACAAGATATTTTAAGTAAAGAAAGTATCAATATAAATCTAATTAAAAATAAGTTTAATTTAAGTGTCATGAACAAGGAATATACTGAAAATGTATTTTTTACAGGCAAGGATGGTATAACAACTATATGTACGAATAGTAATTATGAGGGCTATGATAATTCACATTATGATTATGTAAAAGATGCTCTTAATGGAAAGTCCGAAGTGAGCTCTGTGTACACTTCTGTTATGAGCAGCAAACCAGTTATAACCTTTGTAAGTCCTGTAAAAGATGGAAATGGAAATACAATTGGTGTTATTGGTAAAACTATGCTTATAGATTATTTTTCTAAAAGATTTGATAATTTTAAATACATGGGAAAGGGTTATGTATGTATTGTTGATTCAAAAAACAACATAGTGTATCATCCGGAGAAGTATTACATAAATAAAAAAAATGAAATATACGAGATAAAAAAAGTGATTTTATCCAAAGAATTTTTTTTGAAAGAAAGTTCTTCTTTTATTCAATATAATTTTAAGGATAAAACATATATAGCAAATATAAAAAGTATACCGGAGCTTAAGTTGGGAATAATACTTACTGATGATAAAAATGAAATAAAGAACACCCCTAAAAAGCTTGAAATTATAATTTCAATTATTACTTTTATAGGAATTTTAATTGTAATACCAATAATTAATCTTATTATAGCTAGGCTTTTTAAACCTATGAATGTACTTATACAAAATACTAATCAAATTGCTGATGGAAATTTTAATATAAAAAACGAAATAGGGAGATTAGATGAAATAGGAAGACTTACAGGTTCCTTTAATAAAATGACATCAAATATAAAACAGCTTGTTGGAAATATAAAGTATGTTTCAGATGATATTGTTCATATTAATGACTCTGTAAAGGATTCTCAGCAGCTGGTAGTAAGTAAAATGAAAGTAATAGATAAAGATATTAAAATTGTTTCGGAAAATACAAATAACATATCTGATAATTTAGATAAGGGGTTTGAAGCATTTAATAACATAAAACTTAAAGTTGAAGGTATAAAACTTTTATCGGATGGAATGATTAATACTGCTCAAGGTATAAATGAAATCAATAATGATGGAATAAAAAATGTTAAAGAACTTATAGAAATGAGTACTGTTTCAGAAAAGAGTATGGAAGATGTACAAAATTCTTTTGAAGAATTAATAAAAAGTATAGATGATATAAAATACATTATTAATGTTGTAAATCAGATATCAGAAAAAACTCATATTTTAGGTATAAACGCAGCTGTTGAATCAGCAAGATTAGGTAATTCAGGCAATAGCTTTAGCGTAATTGCAGGTGAAATAAGAGAATTATCCAGTGGAATAGAGCTTCAGATGGAAAATGTAGAAATAATAATAAACAAAATTAAACTTAAAGTTAATGAGGTAGGGGAAAAAATACAATCTGTTAATAATTTATGCAGCAGAGAAATAAATGTAACTAAAAATACCGCTGATAACTATGAAAAAATATTTAAGCTTAATAATAAAATCACAGACAGCATAAGGTCTATAAATACAAATCTTGAAGTGGTAAACAATGAGAATCAAATTGTTGGAGATAAATTCGATAAAATAAACCATTCCTATGGACAGTTCATGATGCTTGTCAATGAAATTGAAGATGTAATAAGCAATCAATATTCTTTAATTAACAAAGTAGATATTTCACTTGAAAGCATGGATAATGTTATAGTCAAGCTAAATATAGGCATAAATAAATTTAAATTTTAAGCAATGTTAAATTTATTTAACATTAGTATAATATTCGATTAACATTGACAAGATATCATATTACTTGTAGTTAAGAGATAAAATTTATTGAGTTTTGAAGGGAGATTTAAATATGAAAAATAAAAAGATAAAAATAGTGGTTGCTGCTCTTGCAATTACAGTTATGGCTGGAATATTTGCAGGTTGTGGTAATACATCCTCTGATACAAAAAAGGCAGCTTCAGATACGAAGACTAAAACAGAGCAAAAAGTTTCTGGATCAATAACTGCTTCTGGTTCTACAGCACTTCAACCACTTGCTGAACAATCAGTTGAAGGATTTAAGCAAAAGAATCCTGATGCTAGTGTAAATGTTCAAGGTGGAGGCAGTGGAACTGGTTTAAATCAAGTTTTACAAGGCTCAGTTGATTTAGGAAATTCAGATATATTTGCAGAAGACAAGTTAAGTGCAGCAGATGCTGGAAAATTGTCTGATCATAAAGTGTGTGTTATAGGTTTTTCTGTGGTTACAAGTAAAGATGTAACTGTAAAAAGTTTAACAAAAACCCAAGTACAAGACATATTTCAAGGAAAGATAACAAATTGGAGTCAAGTTTCAGGACCAAATCTTCCAATAAATATAATTAACAGACCAGCATCTTCAGGAACAAGAGCAACTTTCTTTAAGACAGTAATGGAGGGAAAAAATGAAAAAGAAGGTTTGGGAACTATACAAGATGCAAGTGGATCAGTTAAAACTGCTATGCAAAGCACTAAAGGAGCAATAAGCTATCTTGCATTATCATACTTAACAGAAGATGTTAAAAAGGATATTAATATGGTTCAGCTTGATGGAGTAGATGCAACTAATGACAACATAATTTCAGGAAAGTATAAATTTGCGTCTTATGAACATATGTACACAAAGGGAGAAGCAAAAGGTGTTGCTAAAGCATTTATAGATTATGTAATGAGCAGCGACAATAAAGATTTAGTTAAAAAACTTGGATATATACCTACAGCTGATATGAAAGTTCAACTTAAATAGCTTGAAAGCAGACTGGTTTAAGTTTAACAAGCCAGTCTGTTAAAATTTATATTGGATAATATTACATAGATTTTATTTTGTTTACATAAATAAATTAATTGATAATTGAGGTAAAAAATATGGGAAGAAAGAGTTTCTTAAAAAAACTTAAAAATGAGTATATAGGAAGAGGATTTGTTACTTTATGCGGTTTTTTGATAGTAATATTAACCCTCTCAATTATATTTTTTGTAGCATCTAAGGGAATACAAATTTTTACTAAAGATCATTATTCATTTACTAAGTTTCTATTTTCAAGTTCATGGAAACCGGATAATAGACCAGGACAGTTTGGAGCCTTGATTTTCATGAAGGGTTCTGCACTTGTATCAATTGGTGCTGTAATTTTAAGTACTCCTATGGCTGTGGCATTAGCTGTGTTTATGAATATGATATCTCCAAGGCTCGGAGAAAAGCTGCTTCAGCCGTCGCTTGAACTATTTGTTGGAATTCCATCAGTTGTATATGGTTTTATTGGAGTAATTGTTCTTGTACCATTTATAAGAAATAGATTTGGTGGAGTAGGCTTTAGCCTTCTTGCAGGAATACTTGTATTAAGCATAATGATACTTCCAACTATTGCAAGTTTATCTTCTGATGCAATTAAAAATGTTTCAAAAGATTATATAGAGGCTTCTTATGGACTTGGTGCAACAAGATGGCAAACAATATATAAAATTATAGTTCCAGCTAGCAAAAATGGTATACTTACAGGAATTGTTCTTGGACTTGCAAGGGCATTTGGAGAAGCTTTAGCAGTTCAAATGGTCATTGGAAATACTATTAAATCTCCAGGAGCATTAACAGATGCAACTACAACCCTTACTAGCGTTATAACTATGGACATGGCAAATACAGCTAATGGGACTATGTGGAATGATGCATTGTGGTCACTTGCATTTTTACTTTTAATAATTTCATTTATATTCATAATTTTAATAAGATTTATTGGAAGGAAAGGTGAGGTGCGATGAAATCTAAGGTTGTTGATAAAATAGCAACAGCGATATTATATATTATGTCATTATCAATTGTAGTAATTTTAGTATTATTTATAGGATATATTTTATATAGAGGAAGGGAATCACTTAATTTAAACTTCTTATTTGGAGAACCTAAGGTAGCCTCATCTGGCGGGGGAATAGGTCCGCAGCTTTTTAATTCATTTTATATGCTGGTGATTTCTCTTGCAATAACAATACCACTTGGAGTTGGTGCTGGAATATATTTGGCTGAATATGCAAAAGAAGGGATCTTTCTCAGCTTTATAAGACTTTGTATTGAAACAATGGCATCGCTTCCTTCTATAGTAGTAGGATTATTTGGTCTTTTAGTGTTTGTTACAATGACAAAATGGAGCTTTACTATTTTGGCAGGTGCACTTTCCATTACAATACTTAATTTGCCATCTATGACGAGAGTTAGTGAAAATGCTATTAGAGCTTCATCAATAAAGGTTAAAGAGGCTAGTCTTGGACTTGGTGCGACTAAATGGCAAGCTATAAAAACTGTAATTTTACCTTCGTCAATACCGCAAATACTTACAGGAGTAATACTGGCAGCAGGTAGAATATTTGGTGAGGCTGCTGCACTTTTATATACATCGGGTATGAGTGCACCAATACTTAAATATAGTAATGTTAGTTTGGTTGGAAAAGAATCACCCTTTAGCTTGTTTAGACCTGCTGAAACTCTTGCGGTTCATATATGGAAGCTTAATTCAGAGGGAATGGTTCCAGATGCAGCTAAAATTGCCAGTGGCGCATCTGCAGTTCTTGTAATAATGGTTCTACTATTTAATTTTTTAGCTCGTATAATTGGAAGAAAAATATATGAATCATACAGTGGAAAATAGGAGGAGATTTGATGGACATAATAGAAACTAAAAATTTAAATTTATATTATGGAAGTGTTCAGGCTTTAAAAGAAATAAACTTGAATTTTGAGAAGAATACAGTCACTGCACTTATAGGGCCTTCAGGATGTGGAAAGTCAACTTTTTTAAGAACGATTAACAGAATGAATGATCTTATAGACAGTGTAAAAATAGACGGTGAGGTATTATTTGAAAATAAAAATATATACAAGGATTATGACGAAATAGAACTTAGAAAGAGGATAGGAATGGTATTCCAAAGGCCTAACCCCTTTCCTATGTCCATATATGATAATATAGCTTATGGACCTAGAATACATGGTATTAAAAATAAGAGCAGACTTGATGAAATTGTAGAGAGAAGCCTTGTTGGATCAGCTCTTTGGGATGAGGTTAAAGATAGACTTAAGAAAAATGCCCTTGGACTTTCTGGAGGGCAGCAGCAGAGACTTTGTGTAGCAAGAACACTTGCTGTTGAACCAGAAGTTTTATTAATGGATGAGCCTACATCAGCATTGGATCCTATTTCAACACTAAAAATTGAAGAACTTATGGATGAACTTAAGAAAAAATACACAGTTATAATTGTAACGCATAATATGCAGCAGGCTGGAAGAATATCAGATAATACAGCATTTTTTCTAAATGGAGAAGTAGTTGAAAGTGGTAAAACAGAGAATATTTTTTATAAACCTCAAGATAAAAGAACAGAGGATTATATAACAGGCAGATTTGGGTAGAATAATATATGGAAGAGTAGGTGAATATTTATGACAAGAAAAGTGTTTGATTCGCATCTTGAAGAGCTGCATACAGATCTTTTAAGAATGGGAAGCTTTGTTGAAAAGCAAATGTATGAGTGTATTGAAGCTCTTGTTAATCAAGATATAAAAGTCGCAGAAGAAATTATAAAAAACGATGATATAATTGATGGAATGCAAAAAAGCATAGAAGATAAGGCTATAAAGCTTACGGCAATGCAGCAGCCTATTGCAGCAGACCTTAGAAATATATTTACGACTATTAAAATAGTTACAGACCTTGAAAGAATGGCCGATCATGCTGTTGATATAGCAAAGGCAATAAAGAGACTTAAAGATGAAAAGTATGTAAAGCCTCTTATAGATATACCAAACATGGGGAATATAGTTAAAAATATGATAAAAGGTGCTCTTGATGCGTATGTTGATACTAATCTTGATAAGGCATATGAAGTATGTAAAATGGATGATGAATTAGATGCTATATATAAGCATGTTTTTAGTGAACTTTTGTTTATGATGAGAAATGATCCTAAAACAATAAATCAAGCAACTCAATTTTTGTTTGTGTGCAAGTATTTTGAAAGAGTTGGTGACAGAACAACTAATATTTGCGAATCTACAATATATCTTATAACCGGTGAACAAGTAGATTTAAATGATTAGAATTTTTGGGGGTGAGGATTAAATATCCTTCCCCCTTTCATTATATTATGATTAAATGGTATACTAATTATATTGGCTTGAATTTTCACGTAATGTAATTACTTTCTTGACTTAACATGCTAAGTAATGTATATTACTAAAAGGTAGATTAAAGATATTTTAGGAGTGTAACCATGGAAAATGTAATTTCTAAAGTTTATAAAGGAAGTATAGCTGAAGAGCTTGGTATTGAGCCTAAGGATAAACTTATAAGTATAAATGGTAAAAAGGTTAAAGATATTATAGATTATAGATTTATGATGTGTGATGAATACATAGTAGTTGAAATAGAAAAACCATATGGAGAGATATGGGAGCTTGAAATAGAAAAAGAATATGATGAAAAGCTTGGAATAGAATTTGAAAATGGAATTCTTGATAAAGCAAAATCCTGTACTAACAATTGTATTTTTTGTTTTATAGATCAGCTTCCAAAGGGAATGAGAAAAACTCTCTATTTTAAAGATGATGATTCAAGGCTTTCATTTTTACAGGGTAACTTTGTGACTCTTACGAACATGAGTGATGATGATATTAATAGGATAATAGATTACAAAATAAGCCCTATAAATATATCTGTGCAAACAACAAATCCTGAGCTTAGAATTAAAATGCTTCATAATAGGTTTGCTGGAAATTTAATTCCAAGAATGAAGAAGCTGGCTGAGGCAGGCATAGAAATGAATTGCCAAATTGTTTTGTGTCCTGGTATAAATAATGGAGATGAACTTATAAAAACTGTTAATGATTTGTATAAATTTTATCCAGCAGTTAGAAATGTAGCAGGTGTTCCTGTAGGAGTTACTGACTATAGAGAAGGTTTATTTAATATGAATACTTTTGATGCTGAAAAGGCTAGAATAGAGATAAAAAATGTGAAAAAACTTCAAGAGAAATTTATGAAGGAGATAGGTTCTCCCTTCATAAGACTCTCAGATGAGTTCTATGTTTTAAGTGGCGAAGAAATACCTAATACCGATTTTTATGGAAGCTTTGATCAATTTGAGGATGGTATAGGCATGATAAGAACTTTTAGAGATAATATAGAGGAAAACATTGAATTTCTTCTAGATGATATTGAGAGTTCTTATACCATGATTACTGGTGTTTTAGCATATGATGAGATAAAAAATGCTGCGGATATGATTATGAAAAAAAATAAAAATGTAAAGATAAATGTTATTAGAGTTATAAATGAATTTTTTGGAGAAAAAATAACTGTAGCAGGTCTTTTAACAGGTAGAGATATTATTAAATATGCAAAAAAAAGTGAACTTGGCAAATACATAATATTGCCAGAAAATATGCTCAAAGATGATGAAAAAATATTTTTAGATGACACAAGTGTGAAAGACATGGAAAGAGAGCTTAATAGAAAAATCATAATATGTAGAAGTACAGGTGAAGACCTAATAAAGCTTATTAATGAAAGTGGCAGGGAGGAATAAAAATGGCAAAACCTATAGTAGCTATAGTTGGAAGGCCAAATGTTGGTAAATCAACTTTGTTTAACAAATTAGCAGGTAAAAGAATTTCTATAGTAGAGGATACTCCAGGAGTTACAAGAGATAGAGTTTATGCAGAATCAGAATGGGTAGCAAAAAAGTTTACAATAATTGATACTGGAGGTATAGAACCAGAAAACGATGATATTATATTATCTCAAATGAGACGTCAGGCACAAATCGCAATAGAAATGTCCCATGTAATAATATTTATAGTCGATGGAAAACAGGGACTTACAGATGCAGATAATGAAGTAGCTCAAATGCTTAGAAAGAGCAAAAAGCCTGTGCTTCTTGTTGTAAATAAAATAGATAAAAGCAAAGAAGAAAATAATATTTACGAATTTTATAATCTTGGTTTAGGAGACCCTATTTCAATATCTGCAGCTCAGGGACTTGGTCTTGGAGATATGCTTGATGAAGTTGTAAAATATTTTGATGATATTGAAGCTAATGAACCTGAAGAAGAGTATATTAAAGTTGCAGTAGTTGGTAAACCAAATGTTGGTAAGTCATCTTTGATAAATAGAATTCTTGGAGAAGAAAGAGTTATAGTAAGTAACATTCCGGGAACTACAAGAGATGCTATTGACAGTTACCTTGAAACTGATCTTGGGAAATTTGTTCTTATAGATACAGCAGGACTTAGAAAGAAAAGCAAGATAAAAGAGGAAGTAGAGAAGTACAGCGCAGTAAGGACTATGGCAGCTATAGAAAGGTGCGACGTGTGTGTACTTGTACTTGATGCAACTGAAAGTGTAAGTGAGCAAGATGAGAGAATAATAGGCTATGCACATGAAAGTAATAAGGCTATTTTTGTTATAGTTAATAAGTGGGATTTAGTTGAAAAAGATGATAAAACCATGAAAGCTTTTAAAGATAATATGGCAGTTAACTTTTCATTTATGGCATATGCTCCATACCTCTTTATATCTGCAAAGACAGGTCAAAGGGTACATAAGGTGCTTGAGATTATAAAAAAGTGCTATGATAACTATAATAAAAGAATTGCGACAGGAGTTTTAAACGATGTTATAAGTAACGCCGTGCTTATGAAAGAGCCTCCAGTCGTTGGAGTTACGCGTCTTAAGATATATTATGTAACTCAAATAGGAACTAAACCTCCTACATTTGTATTTTTTGTAAATAATCCTAATGCACTCCACTTCTCGTATCAAAGATACTTGGAAAATAAAATAAGACAGAGCTTTGATTTCGAGGGAACGGGTATTAAAACAATATTTAGGGAGAGGAAGGATTAAAATGAGTGGTATAACTTTTTTGGGAGGGGGTAGTTTTGGAACTGCCCTTGGGATAATGCTTGCTAACAAAGGTTATGATGTTTTAATATGGGATAGAAAACAGGATATTATAAATGACATAAATGTAAATAAGCGAAATTCAAGATATCTCCCAAAAGCTGTAATACCATTTAAGCTTAAAGCGATTAATGATATAGAATATGCGGTTAAACAAAGTAAATATATAGTTCTTGCAGTTCCATCTCATGTTATAAGAGAAATGTGTAAAAAAATAAAGCCGTTTTTAAATGATGATCAAATAATAATAAATATTGCAAAGGGAATAGAAGAGCAAAGTCAAAAAAGATTATCAGAGGTTATAGAAGAAGAGCTGCCTAAAAATGCGGTTGTTATATTATCTGGACCAAGTCATGCAGAAGAAGTAGCAATGGAAGTTCCAACTACTGCTGTTGTTTCCTCAAGTAAAATGAAGTATGCTGAGGAAATTCAAGATGTATTTATGGCAAATAAATTTAGGGTATATACTAATGATGATATTGTTGGAGTGGAAATAGGTGGTGCTGTAAAAAATATAATTGCATTGGCGGCAGGGATATGTGATGGAATGGGATACGGCGATAACACAAAGGCTGCTCTTATGACACGTGGGATGAGTGAAATAGTTAAAATAGGTATAAAGCTTGGTGGAAAAATTGGAACCTTTTATGGGCTCACTGGAATGGGTGATCTTATAGTTACTTGTACCAGTATGTACAGTAGAAATAGAAGAGCAGGTATACTTATTGGTAAGGGTATGCCATGTGAGGAAGCTTGCCAAGAAATTGGCATGGTGGTTGAGGGAGTAAAAGCATGTGAGGCATTTTATGAGCTTAGCAAATTACTTAATGTAGATATGCCTATAACCAATGCACTTTACAATGTTTTATTTAAAAATAAAAATCCAGAAAGTGAAGTTCATGACTTAATGGTAAGAGAAAAGAAAAGCGAAACATAAAGCTCTTTATAATATAAGAGATTTTGCGGTAAGCGCATTATCATCAACTTAATATTTAATAATTTAGATGAAAGCCGTACTATTGTAAAAAAACAGTAGTACGGCTTTTAAAATTTATACTTTAAAGTAGTTAAAAAATGAATTGGAGGAAGGAATAATGAAAGTAGTTAAAGTAACAAATAAAGCTTTAGCAGATGCATGTGATGAAATATTGACACTTTAATTATGTTAGGTTTTATTTCGCTAAAAAGTTATATGAGAACTGCACTAGAACAGCAAATAGTTACGATGAAAAATTTAAAGGTGATAAATTATAGTGTTTTTATCTTAAATATATAGATATCTCTCAACAAAAGTTAAATAAATTAATATGTTATTTTGTGAATAAAGTACTTCTAAGCTTAATATATATATATTGTTAATATTAAGGTACAGGAGGAAAGATTTTGGAAGACTTTAATATATATAAGGATATTGCGGAAAGAACTCAAGGTGATATATATGTGGGTGTAGTGGGACCTGTAAGAACTGGCAAGTCAACCTTTATAAAGAGATTTATGGACCTTATGGTTCTTCCCAATATAGACAATCCTCATAAGAGAGAAAGAGCAAAGGATGAACTTCCTCAAAGTGCTTCTGGAAAAACAATTCATACGACGGAACCTAAATTTGTACCTAATGAAGCTGTGGATATAAGTTTAGATGAGGGGATAAAATTTAAGGTGAGAATGGTTGACTGTGTTGGATACATTGTTAAGAATGCACTTGGATATTCTGAAGGAGAAAAACCTAAAATGGTTAATACCCCATGGTTTGATCATGAAATACCTTTTGAAGAAGCAGCAGAAATAGGAACTAAGAAAGTAATTGACGAACATTCTACTATAGGACTTGTAGTAACTACTGATGGTTCTATTACCGACATACCAAGAGAGGACTATGTAGAAGCTGAAGAAAGGGTAGTAGAGGAACTTAAGTCTATAAATAAACCATTTATTTTAGTACTTAATTCTGCACATACGGATGCCCCAGAAACACTCCAGTTAAGGACTGAACTTGAAGAGAAATATGATGTTCCAGTTGAGGTTATAAATGTACTTAATATGGAAACAAATGACATAACTAAATTGTTTACAAAAGTTTTAAAAGAGTTCCCTATAAAAGAAATTAATATAGATATGCCGGAATGGATTGAAAAGCTTACTTCAAGCCATTGGCTTAAGGAAAATTTCATGAACTTTGTTAAGGATTTAAGTAAGAGACTTAATAAGGTTAGGGATATTTCAAAAACTATTGACTCATATTCAAATGTAGACTACCTTGAAAAAGCAGAAATGGTTGAAATGAATATGGGAGAAGGAACAGGAAGAATAAACCTAGAACCTAAAAAAGATATGTTTTATAAAGTTTTAAGTGAAGAATGTGAATGTGACATTGATGGAGAAAATAAATTACTGTCTGCTATGAAGGAAATGCACACAGCAAAAGTACAATTTGATAGGATATCTGAAGCCTTGAATGATGTTAAAGAAAAAGGCTATGGCCTTGTATCACCTCAACTTTCGGAGATGAAGCTTGAAGAGCCTCAAATAGTTAGAAATGGGAGCAGGTATGAAGTTAGACTTAAAGCCAGTGCACCAAGTTTTCACTTTATAAGAGCAGATATTGAGACAGAAGTGTCACCTATAATGGGAAGTGAAAGAGAAAGTGAAGAAATGGTAAAATCACTTTTAGAGCAATTTGAAAATGATCCTTCTCAGATATGGGAAAGCAATATGTTTGGAAAATCAATAGAAGTACTTGTAAAAGAGGGACTTCAAAAAAAGCTCTACAAAATGCCAGATGACGTTCAGGCTAAAATACAGAAAACACTTGAGAAAATAATAAATGAAGGGAACGGAGGACTGATTTGTATAATACTTTAAAGCTAAGTGGCGATTTTAAGCGAGTAATTGCTTGAGGTATAAAAGGATAACGATCATATACAGGGTTTCGTATGTAATTCCATTATCCTTCTTTAACTTGTATTAGTCATTTATATATTAGCCCAAGCCTCTTGTATGTTTACTTACTGGAAAAACGCTCAAAAATAAGTGCAGATTATTCAATCAAATGAGATTAGTATCTACACTTATAATACAAAACAGACTGAAATATTTAAGTATTTTACAAAGATTTATTAGGATTTTTTAGAAATTTAGAATAAAATAACAAGTCCATATTGTAAGATGATTTTGTGCAATAAGAGGAAACTGGTTCCGTTAATACTAGTTAGTATTAACGGAACCAGTTGATGAAATATCACGCAAAATTAGCTGCTAGATGGACTTGTTATTTTTTTTAGATGCCGTGAACTGTTGCTTTAGCATTGTTCCTTCACCTTCATGGTAGTGCAAGGAAAAAATCATCCGCACCTACGGAATTTTACATGTAAGCTTGTACATTTTATTAAATTTTATTCTTGAGCTTTAATTGGTTTCTTTAAGATTCCGAGAAGTATTGCTGTAACTACAGCTCCAATTATAATTGATAGTAAGTATAAAAGAGGGTTTCCGTTAACTATTGCAATTACAAATATTCCACCGTGAGGAGCTGGCAGACCTATATTAAAGAACATCGTTAAAGCTCCGGCAATGGCCGAACCTATAACGCAAGAAGGTATTACCCTAGTTGGATCACCAGCAGCAAAAGGAATTGCACCTTCTGTTATAAAACAAGCTCCTAATACATAGCAGGTTAATCCAGATTTTCTTTCATCAGCAGTAAATTTGTTTTTAAATAAGGTAGTTGCAAGGGCAATTCCAAGAGGAGCAGCCATACCGCCAGCCATAACTGCAGCATGTGGATAATAATTTCCTGAGCTTATCATTGCAATACCGAAGGCAAAACCAGCTTTATTTATTGGACCACCCATATCGATGGCCATCATTCCACCTAATATTAAACCTAAAATAAGCTTATTAGTTGTACCCATTCCAGAAAGCCAATGTTGAAGACCTAAGTTTATTGATTTTACAGGCCCCACTATTGCTACAAACATTATTGCACCAGTAATAAATATTCCAAGCAGTGGATATATAAGCACAGGTTTTAAGCCATCTAAAGTTTCAGGAAGCTTTGCAAATATTTTCTTTAAGAAAACTACAACATAACCACCAAGAAAACCACCAATAAGGCCGCCTATGAAACCAGCACCGTTAGTTGAGGCAATATATCCACCAACCATAGCAGGAGCAAAACCAGGTCTATCGGCAATGCTCATACCAATAAAACCTGCAAGCACAGGAATCATTAAACTAAAAGCGTTTCCACTGCCTATATCATTTAATAGCTTGGCAAAGTAATTATAAGTAGGGTCCTTTGGATCATATGCTTTAATTCCAAACATAAAGGATATAGCAATTAATATACCACCACCTACAACAAAAGGAAGCATGTTTGAAATACCATTCATAAGATGCTTATAGATGCCTATTCCTCCTCCGGAGCTTGACTCAGAAGAAGAACTACTTCCACCCTCATGCTTGTAGATTGGAGCATCTCCAGATAAAACTTTATTAATAAGCTCTTCAGGTCTTTTTATTCCATCTACAACAGGTACTTGCAGTACTTTTTTACCATCAAATCGTGCCATTTCTACTTGTTTATCTGCAGCAACTATTATTCCAGCTGCTCTTTCTATTTCATCTGCAGTTAACCTATTTTTTACACCAGTTGATCCATTTGTTTCGACCTTTATATCTACGCCCATTTCTTTGGCCTTACTCTTTAGGGAATCAGCAGACATGTATGTATGAGCAATTCCAGTAGGGCATGCAGTGACAGCTAGTACAAGATCTTTTGAATTTGTTTCTTTAGTTTGTATTTCTTCTGAAGCTTCTTCTAATTTTTCCTCTTCTTGATTGTTGATGAGAGTTAGAACTTCATCCGCACTTTTTGCCTTAAGAAGGCCCTCTTTAAAATTAGAGTCCATAAGCATAGTTGATAGTCTTGAAAGAGTTTCTAAATGTTCATTATTAGCTCCTTCGCTTGCAGCTATCATAAAAAATATGTTGGCTGGATTTCCGTCAAGAGAATCATAGTCTATACCTTCATTTGAAAGACCAAACGCCAATGCAGGAGTTTTTACAGCGGCAGTTTTGGCATGAGGAATTGCAATTCCATCACCTATTCCAGTAGAGAACTCAGATTCTCTTTTTAATATACATTTTTTGTACTCATCTTTATCATTTAATTTTCCTGCACTGAATAACTTATCTACTAATTCATCTATTACTTCAGTTTTTGTTTTTGATTTTAAGTCTAAAATAATCGTATCTTTCCCTAAAAGCTCAGTTATTTTCATTATTTTCCTCCTATTAATTTTGTTATCGTTACCTGTGGTAAATAGTGTTCTACATCTTCTTTTTTACATAAATCCTTTGAAAAGGCTGTAGCACTTCCAGAAGCAGCTCCATGTCTAAAAGCCTTGACAATATCCTTATTTTTTGAATAACTTGCAAGAAAGCCAGCTATTACGGAATCACCAGCACCAACTGAATTTTGAACAGTTCCTTTTGCAGGTGAAGCTTTATAAACCTCTGACTCATTGACAAGAAGGGCACCTTTTTCAGCCATTGATATTATGACATTTTCTGCTCCCATATCAATTAGTTTTTTTGCATAGAATATAATTTCTTCTTCACTTTCTAGTTCTTTTTTGAATATTTCTCCAAGCTCATGGTTATTTGGTTTTATTAAAAAAGGTTTATTGGGAAGAGTGGAAACTAATGCATCACCAGTTGTATCCACAATTACCTTTGTATTGTTTAGAATACATTTTTTTTGAATAACAGAATATATATCCGCTGGAACTGATTTTTGAACATTTCCAGCTAAAACCAAGTAATCATCTGAAGTTAAACTTTCTATAATTTTAAATAGTTTGTTTAAATTTTCTTCAGTAATGTTAGGACCAGAACCATTAATTTCAGTTTCTACAGAGGATTTTAATTTAACGTTAATCCTAGTATCTTCTTCTACTTTTATAAAATTAGTTTTTATACCCTGAAGCTCTAGAGAATCTTCTATAAATTTTCCAGTAAACCCTCCAATAAAGCCTAAAGCTATACTTTTTACATTTAAGTTATTTAAAACTCTAGATACATTTATGCCTTTTCCACCGGCAAATTTTTCATTGTTTTTTACTCTGTTTACTGTACCAGATTTAAAATTATCCACTTCTATTACATAATCAATTGCTGGATTAAAGGTAACAGTATATATCATTAGATCACAACCTTTGCAAATATAATTTTTATAGTATACAGAAAAACATTTTAACTATAAATTAAGTTCTATTTTATATATCTTTGTCAACAGAAATATGATAATACAAAATCAATCAAAAAACAACATATATAAACACAAATAAGCATAAAATTTAATTGAATTTGAAATTAACAAATATTTATTAAGAGAATATATTGAATAGAGATATATAAATATAAAGTAGGTGCGTATTAGGTATGAAAATAAATAATAGGTTATCAGGAATAGAAGAATATCATTTTAAAAAAATTGAAAGCTTTAAAAATAAACTTATTAATGAGGGAAAGGATATTCTAGATTTAAGTATAGGGGATCCTGATATTACTACAAATAAGATCATAATAGATGAGTTCTTAAAATCTGTTAATATAGAAGGATTTAATAAGTATCCTCCATATGATGGAATCCGGGAACTTAAAGTGAAAATTATTGAATATTATAAGGAACGCTTTAACGTCAACCTAAAAGAAGAGGAAGTACTAATTTTAATAGGCTCAAAAGAGGGCATAAATAATATTATACCAGCAGTTTGCAATATAGGAGATTTTATTATAGTGCCTAACCCATGCTATCAAGTTTATGTTACTAGTCCTATGCTGTGGGGAGTTAATACGTATAAGCTTCCAATAAGAGAGAAAAGCAGCTATCTTCCGGAGTTAAATAAAATACCTGAAAGTATAGCTAAAAAAAGTAAGATGTTCATAATAAATTACCCTAATAATCCAACAGGTGCTGAAGCTAATGATACTTTTTTTAAGGATATCATAAAATTTTGTACGGATAGGGATATAATATTAGTAAATGATTCAGCTTATATGGAAATAGTAAGAGAAGGTAAGGTTCCAATTAGCATGCTTCAGTTTGATAAAGCTAAAAAATCTGTGGAAATAGGTACATTTTCAAAAACTTTTAATATGACTGGGTTTAGAATAGGATATGCGGTTGGAAATTCTAAAGTTTTAAAGGAGCTTTTGAAGGTTAAAAGTAATGTGGATTCGGGACAATTTTTACCTATACAGTATGCAGCTGCTAGAGCATTAGATATATTAGAAATAGAAACTTCTAAGAATAAAAAAATTTATGATGCGAGAAGAGAAAAAGCAAAAAATATACTTAAAGCAAAAAATATTGAATACTATAATAGTGAGGCTACATTTTATATTTGGTGTAAAGTTCCTAAGGGCTATTCTACAACTGAATTTTATGAAAAGCTTATTTGGGATTATGGAATTATAACTACGCCAGGATATAGTTTTGGAAATCTTGGAAATGGATATTTTAGATTGTCTTTAACGAAGGATTTGAAAGATATATATAAATATTTGAATAAAATTGAGGAATTTTAACATTAAAAATAAAAAAGTACTATAAACATATAAAAAATGTGGTATAATTGAGTTTGTTATATATAAACTCTTAAATTTCCTTATTGTTTTAAAATACGACCTTACAATAAGCTCTTACGAAAGGATGATTTACAATGTTAAAAAGTATGACTGGATTTGGAAGAGCTATTTATGATAATGGTAACAGAAATTTTACCATAGAGCTAAAAAGTGTGAATCATAGGTATCTTGATCTTAATGTAAAATTGCCTAGAAGTCTTATATCTTTAGAAGATAAAATAAGAAAAGAAATTCAGCAGAAGCTTAAAAGAGGAAAAGTTGATGTTTTCATAACTCAAAATGTTTATAATGATGATGATTATGATGTTATATTAAATAAGAATTTAGCAGATAGTTATTATAATTGCTTAAAAAAGATAAAAGAAAGTTATGATGTAAAGGATGATATTTCTGTATCACTTATTTCAAAATTTCCTGATGTTATATCTATAGAACAAAAAGAAGAAAACTTTGATGAAATTTGGAATGAAATATCAATACCACTTCAAGAAGCTCTTAATAAGCTTATAGATATGAGAGAAAAAGAGGGCGCAAAACTTAAAGAAGACATAGGAAATAAATGTGATATAATAAATAAAAATGTATGCTTTATAGAAGAAAAAGCTTCTTGTGTTGTGGAAGAATATAGGATAAAGCTAAATGAAAGAATTAAGGAATTATTAGGAGAAAATAAGGAAATAGATGAATCTCGTATTTCAATGGAGGTTGCTATTTTTGCTGATAAAGCATGTATTGATGAGGAAACAGTAAGACTTAAAAGTCATATAACTCAACTCAAGGATACACTTGAAAAGGACGAACCAATAGGAAGAAAACTTGATTTTATAGTTCAAGAAATGAATAGGGAAGCAAATACAATAGCTTCAAAATCAAATAATATCGACATAGTACATTCGGTACTTGATATAAAAAATGATATTGAAAAAATAAGAGAGCAAATACAGAATATTGAATAGTATTAGGAGGATTAAGAATGGGAATAAAATTAATAAATATAGGTTTTGGAAATATAGTATCTGCAAATAGGTTAATTGCTATAGTGAGTCCAGAATCAGCACCTATAAAGAGAATAATACAGGAAGCTAGAGATAGAGGAATGCTTATAGATGCTACATATGGTAGGAGAACTAGAGCTGTTATAATAACGGACAGCGATCATGTTATACTATCTGCTGTTCAACCTGAGACTGTTGCTCACAGATTGTCATCCAAAGATGAGGATATAGCTATAGACGAGGTTGATGAATAAATGAAAAAAGGGTTGTTAATTGTAATATCTGGTCCTTCTGGTGCAGGCAAAGGTACTATATGTAAGGCTCTTCTTGAAAAACAGGATTTATGGATTTCAGTTTCAGCAACTACAAGAAAGCCAAGAAAAGGTGAAATAGATGGAAAAAGTTATTTTTTCTTAGACGTTGATGAGTTTAAGGATAGAATAGAGAATGATGGTTTTCTTGAGTATGCAGAAGTTTATGGAAATTACTATGGTACACCTAAGGCAAGTGTGAATGAAAAAATAAATAATGGAGAAGATGTTATACTAGAAATAGATATACAGGGTGCACTTAAGGTTAAAGAAAATTATCCGGAAGGGGTATTTATATTTATACTTCCGCCTTCAATGGATGAACTTAAAAAAAGAATAATAGGCAGAGGCAGTGAAACACCAGAGTCACTTATGAGAAGATTTAAATCTGCTTATAAAGAATTAAATTATGTGTCAAAATACAACTATGCTGTTATAAATGATAAGGTAGATATTGCTGTAAGTAAAATACAAGCAATTATAGCAGCTGAAAAATGCAGAGTTGATAGAATAAAAGAAAATATAATAGATTCTAAGGAGGGTATTGTTCATGAACAATTCTATGATTAATCCATCAATTGTTGATTTGAAAGAAAGAGTAGGAGATAAGTATTCACTTGTTGTTATAACCTCTAAAAGAGCAAGACAATTAATACAGGGAGAAAAGCCGCTTGTAAATGTAGATAGCAATAAAACTCTTACAATAGCTATTAATGAAGTAGATCAAGGAAAGATACATTTTAAAGTGGTTCATGAGGGTATAAAATAAATGGCTTCAAAAAATGTTGTTTTAGGTGTTACTGGTGGTATCGCTGCGTATAAGGCTTTAGATGTTGTAAGTAGACTTAAAAAGAATGGTTTTAATGTTGATGTAATAATGACAAAGTCTGCTGTGGAATTTGTAAATCCTATAAGCTTTCAAAGCTTGAGTGGTAATCCTGTAATAACAGATATGTTTGAGGAGCCTAAGGCGTGGGAAATTCAACATATATCTTTAGCTAAAAAAGCAGATTTACTAATTGTTGTTCCAGCAACAGCAAATATAATTGGAAAAGTTGCAAATGGCATAGCAGATGATATGCTTTCAACTACAATAATGGCAGCAGCTTTAAGATGTCCTGTTATCTTTGCAGCAGCTATGAATACCTATATGTATGAAAATCCTATAGTACAGGATAATATAAAAAAATTACAAAGCTATGGATACAGCTTTGTAGAACCTGAAACAGGGAGACTTGCTTGCGGTGATACAGGTAAAGGTAAGCTTTGTGATACAGAAACAATTTCAGAAATAATAAGTAGCAAGCTTTATGACATAAAGGACTTAAAAGGAAAGAAAGTAATGGTTACGGCAGGACCGACAATAGCACCTATAGATCCTGTAAGATACATAACAAATAGATCTACTGGGAAAATGGGCTATGCCATAGCAGAAGAAGCACGAGATAGGGGAGCAAAGGTTACTCTTATAAGTGGTGAAACAAATTTAAAGTTTCCTTTTGGAGTTGATGTTATAAAGGTAACTACCAATGAGGAAATGCTTAAAGCAGTTTTAGATAATTTTTCATATAGTGATATAGTTGTTAAGGCAGCAGCAGTATCTGATTATAAGGCTAAGAATTACAGCAACAAGAAAATAAAGAAGTCTGAAGATAATTTGAATATAGATTTTGTGAAAGATAATGATATATTAAAGAAACTTGGTGAGATAAAAGAAACTCAAGTTTTGGTTGGATTTGCAGCAGAAAGCAATGACCTTATAGAAAATGCTATTTCAAAGCTTCAAAGAAAAAATTTAGATTACATAGTAGCTAACGATATTACGGCCTCTGATACAGGCTTTGCAAGTGACGATAACAAAGTATTTATAATTTCTAAAGATAAAGATATTTTGGAACTTAATAAAATGAGCAAAAGAAATGTTGCAAGAGAACTATTTAATTTGATTAATAAAAAGCGCTAAATGCGCTTTTTATTTGCTTAACTTATTTGTTTATTAAAGGGAAAATAATAGAAAGCTTTGTTAGTATTTTGATTTATCAATAAAGGGTGATACGGTGAATAATTATATTGGAGTAATAGTAGACAGCGAAGCAGTTTCACTTGATAGGGTATTTACATATAAAGTTCCAGAGAGTCTAAAAAGCGATATTAAATTGGGCCAAATAGTTAAAGTGCCTTTTGGTATGGGAAATAAAAAAGTAAATGGCTTTATTTTAGAATTTATAGATGAAATAAACGAATCTATTAAAATAAAAGAGGTAAGCAGTATTGTTACTGATTACTCTGTTATTACAGCTAAAGATATAGATTTAATACTTAAAATGAAAAAAAGATATTTCTGCAGCTATATTGACTGCATTAAACTCATGATACCTACTGGAATAACAAAAGGAGTAGGACATAAAACTAGTTCTGTGGTTTGCATTAGGGGCGAGCTTGTAGAAAAGTTGAAAAAGAAACCTTACACGGATATTTATGAAGTTGTAGGAGAATATAATGGAGTATATACAAAAAGTGAGCTGAATCGTGAATTTAAATTTTCCTTATCTTCTATAAATACAATGATAAAACATGAGGTATTGAAGATCGTAGAAAAGGTTGTTTCAAGGTGCGATAATAAAGTTTTTGATAGCTATGAGGAAAAAGTATTAAATAGAAAGCAAGCTGATGTTGTAAATTCAATACTAAGTTCTAACGCAAGAAAGTTTTTAATTCATGGTGTTACTGGAAGTGGTAAAACAGAAATATACATGTATCTTGTAAAAAAGATGATAGAACAAGGAAAAGAGTCTATTATACTTGTTCCAGAGATATCACTTACTCCTCAAATGGTAGAAAGATTTAAGGGCAGGTTTGGAAACGATGTTTCAGTTTTTCACAGTAAGCTTTCGGATGGCGAGAGATATGATGAGTGGCTAAGAGTTAAGAATGGTGAGGTTAGGGTAGCTGTTGGAGCAAGATCAGCTATTTTTCTTCCGTTTAGTAATTTGGGTCTTATAGTAATTGATGAAGAACACGAAGGAAGCTATAAATCTGAAAGTGATCCTAAATATAGTGCAGTAGAAATAGGGGAAATGAAAAGCGAAATTGAAGGTTGCAAGCTTGTTCTTGGCTCAGCAACCCCATCCATAGACACATATTACAAATGTACAAACAAAGAATATAAATTATTAAGTATAAGCGAAAGAGCTGATGGTGCTTCAATGCCAGATATATCTGTAGTGGATATGAGAGAGGAACTTAAGGAAAACAATAAATCTATATTTAGTAGAAAACTTTACAAAGCTATTGAGGAAACCTTGGAAAAAAAAGAACAAATAATATTATTTTTAAATAGAAGAGGATTTTCAACCTTTGTATCCTGCAGAAAATGTGGGCTTGTATTTAAATGCAAAAATTGTGATGTGCCACTTACTTATCATAATGATAAAAAGTATCTTATATGCCATTACTGCGGTAGTACAGAAGAGATACCTAAAATATGTCCTAAATGCGGTAGTAAATATGTTAAGTATTTTGGAGTTGGTACTGAAAGGGTTGAAAGAGAAGTTAAGAAAATATTTAGCAGTGCAAGAGTTTTAAGAATGGATAAGGATACTACGGGCAAAAAAAATTCTTATGAACTTATATATAATTCCTTTAAGAATGGTGGAGCAGATATATTAATTGGGACACAGATGATAGCAAAAGGATTTGATTTTAAGGAAGTTACTTTAGTTGGAATTGTTGCAGCGGATCTTACTCTAAATATACCAGATTACAGAGCTGCCGAAAGAACTTTTCAACTTGTATCACAGGTTAGTGGAAGAGCTGGAAGGGGAAACAAAAAAGGTAGAGTAATAATTCAAACCTATACTCCAGAAAGTTATGCAATAAAATATTCATCTCAAAATGACTATGAAAGTTTTTATAAAACTGAAATAATGTTAAGAGAAGGAATGAATTATCCGCCTTTTTCTAAAATATTTATTGTTAATATGAGTTCAAAAAATGAAAGTTTATTAATAAAATATACACAAATAGTTGGCAATTTTTTAAAGAATAATTTTGCTGTCTATGATAATATTGATATATTAGGACCATGTCCTTCACCAATTGGTAAAATTAATGAGTTTTATAGGTGGCAAATTATACTGAAAGGTGAAGTAACCTATGATATGGCTAATTTTATTAAAAAATCTATTTATGAAATACTTAAAAAAGATTATAATGTTATAAGGATATCAATTGATATAAATCCTTTGAGCCTATTATAAATTATTTGGAGGTAATGTTATGGCAATAAGAAATATAAGAAAATATGGTGATGAACTACTTAGAAAGAGAAGCAGAGAAGTAGATAAGATAGATAAAAGAATTTTAACTTTGATTGAGGATATGAAAGAGACCATGTATAGTGCTAATGGAGTTGGACTTGCTGCACCTCAAGTTGGAATACTTAAAAGAGTTGTTGTTATAGATATAGGTGAAGGACCTATGGCTTTCATAAACCCAGAAATCCTAGAGACAAAGGGAAGTTATGTTGATAGTGAAGGATGCTTAAGTATACCAGGTCAAGATGGTATGGTGGAAAGACCAGAGTACGTTAAAGCTAAAGCGTTAAATGAAAAGGGAGAAGAATTTATAGTAGAAGGCAGAGAACTTATGGCAAGAGCAATGTGCCACGAGTTTGATCACCTAGATGGTGTTTTGTTTATAGATAAATTAGTTAAAACTGAAAGCGGTGAAGAATAATTGAATATAGTTTTTATGGGTACACCAGAATTTGCTGTACCATCATTGAAAAAACTTATAGAAAATTATGATGTGAAGGCTGTTTTTACTCAGCCAGATAGACCAAAGGGCAGAGGAAAAAAACTTGCAATGTCTCCAGTTAAGGAGGTTGCAGTAGAAAACAATATTCCTGTATTTCAGCCTCAAAGTTTAAAAAAAGAGCACGAATATGTGGAAAAACTTAAAGAGATAAAACCAGACTTTATAATAGTAGTAGCTTTCGGACAAATTTTATCAGAGGAAGTTTTGAATATACCTAAATACGCATGTATAAATGTTCATGCATCGCTTCTTCCTAAATATAGAGGGTCTGCACCTATAATTTGGTCCGTAGTAAATGGAGAAAAAAAATCTGGTGTCACTACTATGCTTATGGCTAAAGGGATTGATACGGGAGATATGCTTTTAAAGTGTGAAACTGATATTGATCCTGATATGACATCAGGACAGCTTCAAGATATTCTTGCAGAAAAAGGAGCAAATCTACTTTTAAATACAATAGAAGATTTTAAGGATGGTAAAATTGAACCTGAAAGGCAAAATGATGAGGAAGCTTCTTATATTTCAGTAATTTCAAAAGATTTAGGTGAAATTAATTGGAATAATAGTGCAGAGAGTATTCATAATCTTATAAGAGGATTTAATCCATGGCCTTCTGCATATACTCACTATGAAGATAAAGTCATGAAAATACATGAGTCAAAGGTAATTGATACTGATTTTAAAGGCACACCGGGGTTAGTAACCGATGTAAGCAAGGAAGGTATAAAGGTAGAAACAGGAGAGGGAAAACTTCTTATAACCTTAGTTCAATTCCCGGGCAAAAAAATAATGAGTGTTAAAGATTACATTGCGGGAAATACTATAGAAAAAGGTATTATTTTAAAATAAAAGATTAGATTGTGAGGTGTTTGGATGTTTTACTTTGATGCTACATACGTCTTACTTATTCCGGCTATTTTGCTTTCCTTTTGGGCTCAAGCGAAAATTAGCTCTGCGTTTAATAATTATTCGGAAGTTAGAAGCATAAATGGTTATACAGGAGCAGATGCAGCACGTAAACTTTTAGATGCCAACGGTTTATATGATGTACCCATTGAGGTAATACCAGGGAAACTTACAGATCATTATGATCCAGCAAACAGAGTGCTAAGGCTTTCAGAAGAGGTCTACTATGGAAGTTCTGTAGCTTCAATTGGTGTGGCGGCACACGAAACAGGTCATGCTTTTCAACATAAACAGCATTATGTACCACTTGAAATAAGAAATTCTATAGTACCAGCTGTTAATTTAAGCTCTAACGCATCATGGATTCTATTTTTCATAGGAATGATATTTAGTATTCCATTTCTTGCCAGGATTGGTGTTGTACTTTTTGCAGCAGTTGTTGTATTTCACCTTATAACTCTGCCAGTTGAATTTAATGCATCAAGTAGAGCTTTAAAACTTCTTGAAAGTAGAGGAATACTTTATGGTGATGAAGTTAAAGGGGCAAGAAAAGTACTTAGTGCGGCGGCATTAACATATGTTGCTGCAGCATTAATGGCAATTTCACAGCTAATTAGACTTATAATTATAAGTAGGGATAGAGATTAAAGAAAAGGAATAGAAAATATAATGAATGCTAGAAAAGTTGTTGTAGATGTTTTAAATGAAGTGTTTTTTAAAAATTCATATTCAAATATAAGCCTTAATAAAGCTTTAAAAAATTCAAATTTAGCTTCAAGTGATAAAGCACTTGTGACAGAAATAGTATATGGGACTATAAAGTATAAATATACCATTGATATTATTCTTAAAAAATTTATAAAAGTTAAGTTTAGTAAATTGGATAAAATTATACTTAATATACTTAGAAGTTCTGTGTACCAAATCAGGTATCTTGACAGGATACCTGATTTTGCAGTTGTAAATGAAGGAGTTGAACTTGCAAAAAAATACTCCTCACTTAAATCATCTAAATTTGTAAATGGTGTACTTAGAAATTATATTAGAAATTTAGATGCGGATTTTTTAAGTTCAAGAGATAAGATAAAGGTTATTGCATTTAGATATTCTTTTGAACCATGGATGGTTAACTTTTTTATAAAACAGTATGGTATTGAAAATATTGATAAAATATTAAGTGGACTAAATTCTACACCGAATGTTACAGTAAGGGTAAATTTGCTTAGAGGTTCTTATGATGAAACATTTAATAAACTGCAGGAACTTGGTTATGATATCGAAGAAGGCTCTATATGTCCTGAAGCTATAGAAATAAAAAGAGGAAGCAGTATAGAAAACAATCCTTTATTTTTAAAAGGAAATTTTACAGTTCAAGACGAAAGTGCAATGCTTACAGTTCCATGTATGGAAATTGAAAATGATATGTATGTTATGGACTTGTGTAGTGCACCTGGAGGAAAGACAACGCACATAAGTGAACTTTCTAATAATACTGGAACTGTATATGCTTTTGATATACATAAAAATAAGTTAAAGCTTATAGAACAAAATGCAGAGAGACTTGGCATTACAAATATAAAATGTGATGTTATGAATGCTTCGGAATATAATGAAAAATTTAAGGGGAAAGCCGATAGAATACTAGTTGATGTTCCATGCTCAGGTCTTGGTATTATAAAGAAAAAGCCTGAGATAAAATGGAATAAAAGTATCAATGATTTAAAAGAATTGTGTGGATTGCAAGAAAAAATACTTCAGAATGCTTCTAAGTATCTAAAAAAGGGTGGGATTTTACTTTATTCAACGTGCACCCTTAACAAGGATGAAAATGAAAATAATATAAAAAGATTTATATCTAGCCATAATAATTTTAAAATTGAAGATATATTTTTTGGAGATGTTTCAAATGTAAATTATGATAAGTACGGTGTGACGATACTTCCTAATGAGCATATGGATGGCTTTTTTATGTGCAAGTTGAGAAAATTATGGTAGGTGGATGTTAAATGGAAAATATTTTAGATTTGAGTCTAGATGAACTTAAAAGCTGGATGGAGCTTCATAATGAAAAAGCTTTTAGAGCTAAGCAGGTAAATGACTGGATATATAAAGGAGTTTTTGATTTTTTTGATATGAAGAATATCCCTAAAAGTACTACTGAAAAGTTGAGCGATAATTTCTATATAGGGATACCTAAAGTTATTAAAAGATTAGATTCAAAATATGGTGATACTAGCAAATTTTTATTTGAATATAATGATGGAAATGTAATTGAATGTGTTATAATGAAATATGATTATGGAAATTCAATATGCGTGTCCACTCAGATTGGATGTAGAATGGGGTGTAGCTTTTGTGCATCTACTATTGGTGGTCGTATAAGAGATTTGACAGCTGGGGAAATTTTAGCTGAGGTACTTGAGGCACAAAAGGAAATTGGAGAAAGAATATCCAATATAGTTCTTATGGGAAGTGGTGAACCACTAGATAATTATGACAATGTAATTAAATTTATAAAACTTGTTAATGATAAACAGGGGTTAAATATAGGTCAGAGGCATATTACACTTTCGACTTGTGGAATAGTGCCTAAAATATATGATTTAATAAAAGAAGATTTTCAAATCACACTTGCAATTTCTCTTCATGCACCAAATGATAATTTAAGAAGAAAAATTATGCCAGTTGCCAATAAATATAGTATTAATGAAATAATTACTGCATGTAATAGCTATTCTGAAATCACAAAAAGGCGTGTTACTTTTGAATATTCTTTGGTAAAGGATGTAAATGATAGTGCTGAAAATGCAAAGGAACTATCAAATTTGCTTAAAGGAATGCTGTGCCATGTAAATATAATACCAGTAAATTCTGTTAAAGAAACATCATATGAAAAACCTTCTAAAAATACAATTGAGGATTTTTCTAAAATTTTATCTAGAGCTGGCATAGAAAATACAGTTAGGAAAGAAATGGGTTCAGATATTAATGCAGCATGTGGCCAACTGAGAAGAAATTACCTAAATCAAAGTGATGAGAAGAGGTGTTAATATGGTAGGATTACTATCTGATATTGGTAATGTTAGAAAATTAAACGAAGACTATGCTGACTATTATGAAAGCGAAAAATTTAAATTTTATGTTGTTGCAGATGGGATGGGCGGGCACAATGCTGGTGAAGTTGCGAGCAAGATTGCAGTTGAAGCTACTATGGAATACATAAAAAATAATGTTAATACTAAAGAGGAACAAATGGGCATATGTCTTGAAAATGCAGTAAAATACGCTAATGAAAAAATATATGAAAAAGCAAATAGTTCAGAAAGTTTATCTGGAATGGGCACTACTATAACTGCATGTTTAATAAAAAATAATAGTATGGTAGTAGCTAATGTTGGGGATAGTGGTTGTTTTTCCGTTACTAAAAATGGAATAACAAAGATAACAAAGGATCATTCTCTAGTACAGCAGCTTGTTGATACGGGTACTATAACTGAAGAAGAAGCAATGACTCATCCTAATAAAAACATAATAACAAGGGCACTTGGAACTAGTAAATTTGTAGATGTTGATATTTTTAATATAGATTTAGCTGGAACTTATAAGTTTGTATTATCTACTGATGGCCTAACTAATGGAGTTACTATTCATGAAATTTATGATATCGTACTTAAAAATGATAATGATGAGGCCTGCAGTAAGCTTGTCGAATTAAGTAAAGTAAAAGGAAGCAGAGATAATATATCAGTTATTGTATTTGGAGGAGAGGATAGAGATGATAGGAACTATTCTAAGTAATAGATATAAATTAGAAGAAGAAATAGGTGTAGGCGGTACAGCAGTTGTTTATAAGGCAAAAGATACAATTTTAAATAGAAATGTTGCTGTAAAAGTTCTTAAAAATGAGCTTTCCGATGATGATGATTTTGTAGCTAAATTTAAGAGGGAAGCAACATCTGTTGCAAGTATCTCAGACATTAATATTGTAAATATATATGATGTTGGTGCAGATGGAAAAATAAACTATATAGTTATGGAATATATCGATGGAAAAACTCTTAAAGAAATAATAAAGCAAGAGAAGGAAATAGATATAAAAAAAATTATAGCAATAGCTGTTCAAATTACTAAAGCTCTCGATTGTGCACATAAAAATAATATTATTCATAGGGATATAAAGCCTCATAATATAATGGTTACAAAGGATGGACTTGTCAAAGTTACTGATTTTGGAATAGCAAAAGCTTCAAATTCAGTTACTATTACAAGTACAAATAAAGTAGTTGGTTCTGCACATTATTTGTCACCAGAGCAGGCACAGGGTAAACAAGTTGACTGCAGAACAGATATATATTCTTTTGGAATAGTTCTATATGAAATGGCAACAGGAAAGGTTCCTCATGATGCTGATACTCCAGTCTCTGTAGCTTTGAAGCATATACAGGAACCAGTTATTCCTCCAAAGAATTTAAATGAAAATATACCAGATAGTCTTAATAGATTAATTTTAAAGTGTCTTGAAAAAAATCCAGATGATAGATATCAAAATACAAGACAAATATTGAACGACCTCATTAGGATGAAAAGTAACTATAAAATAGATGATTTTGACGAAACTATGAATGTTAATGACGAAGAGGATTATACTAGAGTTATGGAACCGGTGAAAGCAAAAGGATTAGAGAAAAATGCCGATAAAAATAAAGCTCCTGTTCCAGATGATGAATTTGATGAAGATGAAGAAGATATAGATGAGGATGAACCTAAAAATAACAAAAAAAATAAAAAGAAAAAAATAATAACTGCATCAATTATAGGAGTTATATTATTAGCTGGTTGTGTATTGTTTTTCGCTCTTGGGGCAGGACTTCTTGGAACAAGTGCTGTCGGTAAGGTAAGTGTGCCTAAGATTAGAGGCCTTAAAGAAGGAGATGCTAAAAAAGCTGTTACTGATGCAAAGCTAAAATTTGAAGTTGTTCAAAGAACAAAAAGTGATAAACCTGCTGGAACAGTAATAGCATGCTCTCCAAGTGAAGGTACTGAAGTAGATGAAGGTAGTACAGTAAGAGTAGATGTAAGCTCAGGTGAGGATGATACAAAGGTTCCTTCATTGTTCGGATTAACTGAAAGTGAAGCAAAGGATAAAATAATTAGTGCTGGTTATAAGGTTGGAGATATTTCAAAAGAAAGTAGTGATGTTCCTAAGGGCTGTGTGGTAAGGCAAACTCCTGATGAAGGAAGCAGTCTTGAAAAAGGTAAAACCATAGATTTGGTTATAAGTACTGGTCCTAAGGAAAGTGATAATGTAAGTGTACCAGGAGTACAAGGACAGAGCGAAAGTGATGCAAAACAGACACTTGAAAATGCAGGATTTACTGTAAATATTCAAAAGAAGATTACTAATGATCCAAATCAAAATGGATTGGTTTATTCTCAAAATCCAGGTGCAGGTGCTATGGCTGCTAAAAATTCAGTTATAACTATTGTTGTTTATCAGTATAATTCAACAGCACAATCAAATACTAATAACAATAATAACAATAATAACAATAATACAGGTAGTCAATCAACGGGTACAAATGGTAATACTAAGACTGGACAGCAGGGCGGTTCTAATACAACACCTACCCAACCAACTAATACGCAGCCAACTAATACGCAGCCGAGTGGAAATAATACAACAAATCCAAGTAACGGTCAAGGTGGCTCTAACAATCAAACCGGCGGTGGTGACAAAAAGTAAATTTTATAACTGGAGGATTTATGCAAGGGATAATAGTTAAAGGTATAGCAGGATTTTATTATATAAAAGTTGGTGAAAAAATATATGAATGTAAGGCAAGAGGAAAATTTAGATTTAATGAAATGACACCTATTGTTGGTGACAGAGTAGAAATATCTGTTAAGGATGACAAAGGCGTAATAGATAAAATTGAAACTAGATTTAATGAACTTAAAAGACCGCTTGTAGCCAATATCACTCAAGCATTTGTAGTATTTGCTGTGCGGAATCCTGATTTTAATAGTGATTTATTTAATAAATTTCTTGTTTTATGTGAAGCAAAAAAAATAAAGCCGGTTATATGTTTTAACAAAATAGATTTAGCTTCCAAGGATGAAATTTCCTATATGGAGGGTATTGTAAAGCAAATAGGTTGTGAATATGTAATGTTAAGTGCTAAAGGCGGAATTGGTTTAGATGCTTTAAGGGATAGGTTAGATGGAAATATAACTGTAGTATGTGGAGTTTCTGGAGTTGGAAAATCTACTATATTTAATGAATTAGTAGGTAAGAAAGCAATGGAAACTGGAGATATAAGTGAAAAAATAAAGAGAGGTAAGCACACAACAAGACATAGTGAGCTTATAGAACTTAATGGGGGCTTTTTAGTTGACACCCCAGGGTTCTCTTCTCTTGATATAAAATTTTTAGAGCCTCAGGAGCTTAAGGAATTATTTCCTGAATTCTTAAAATACAGTGATATGTGCAAGTTTTCAGGTTGCCTTCATTATAAAGAACCTAGTTGTGAAGTTAAAGAAGCTGTAAATCGAGGTGAAATACATAAAAGCAGATATGATTTTTATGTAAATACTCTGGAAGAACTTAAGAGTAGGAGGAAGTATAAATGATTAAATTAGCGCCATCAATCTTATCAGCAGATTTCTCAAAGCTTGGAGAACAAATAAAAATTTTGGAAAATTCTAAGGCTGATTTTATACATATTGATGTAATGGATGGTAATTTTGTACCTAATATTAGCTTTGGCTTTCCTATAATAAAGTCTATAAGAAAATATACTAAAAAAACCTTTGATGTTCATCTTATGATAGAGAATCCATCAAGATATATAGAAGAGTTTGTAAAATGTGGGGCAGATATTATAACAATTCATTATGAAACTGATAAGCATATCGATAGAACAATTAATTACATAAAAAGCTTTGGAATAAAAGCAGCTGTTGCGTTAAATCCAGGAACACCGGTAATGTGTATTAAGGATATATTAGGATTAGTAGATATGGTACTTATAATGACTGTTAACCCTGGTTATGGTGGACAAAAATTTATTGATTATTCTTTGGATAAAATAAGAGAAGTAAAAGAACTTTCAAAAAATATGAATAAGGATATTTTAATTGAAGCAGATGGTGGGATTGGTGCAGGTAACATAAAAAATGTAGTAGAAGCAGGAGCTAATGTAGTGGTAGCTGGTTCGGCTGTTTTTAAAGATAATGCAATAGAAGAAAATATAAATTTATTAAAAGGAAGCATAAATTAATGAAGGTAGTTGTAATTTCCGGTGGTAAAGAACCATCTAAAGAGCTTTTAATGAAGGAAATAAAAAATTGTGATTTTTTAATATGTGCTGATAGTGGTGCGAATTGTCTACATAAATATAATATAAGGCCTAATATTTTACTTGGAGATTTTGATTCTATAGCTATAGAAGCTTTTGAGTACTATAAGAATAACTGTGTTAATGTACTTAAATACCCTAAGGAAAAGGATTTTACAGATACTGAACTTGCACTTTCAGAGGCTTTAAAGCTTGATGTAACTGAAGTGGTTTTTTTAGGTTGTACGGGTACAAGACTAGATCATCTCTTTGGAAATATGGGCCTGCTTCTAAGATGTGTAAAAAAAGGAATAAAAGCATGTATAAAGGATGATAACAATACCATATTTATAATAGATAAAACATGTATATTAAGCGGCGAAAAAGGTGAGATGTTTTCAATACAAGCATATATGAATGAAGTTGAAAATTTATCTATAGAGGGAGCGAAGTATCCCCTAAAAAATTATAATTTAAAATTTGGAGATCCGAGAACAATATCAAATGAATTTTTAGACGGAAGTGTTAAAATAAGCTTTGAAGAAGGATATGTAATTGTATTTAAATCTAGAGATTAATGAGTAAACTTTTTTAGTAATCCAGCATATAATATTAATGGATTACTAAAGGAGGTGCTTGTTATGTCAAAAAGCTTTAAAAAGAAAATCCAAAAAAATAATATTGGATTAATAGTTGCCTCTGTAGGTGCAGGTGTAATAATTGCTGTTATAATACCAGTTTGCGGGTGGATAATTGCCGTTGGAGCAGGACTTATATATTTAGGGTGGTATTTAATAGAACATTGCCATAATTGATTATTTAAATGCATATAATTATATTATAGATAATAGTGTATTTTGTGATCATATTTAGGAGGGAATATAGTATGAAAATTATTGCCGTAAAGCTTCCGAAATTTTTGTCTAGTTTAATTAAGATTTTTGTAAGGAAAAAAAGTTAAACATAAAATTTTAAAAATAAAAAATGCAATTGATAAACAACTGCATTTTTTATTTTATATAGCACGCTGTACTTTTCCTGAACGTAAGCATCTAGTACATACATGAATAGTTTTTGGAGTTCCATTAACTACAGCTTTAACTGTTCTTATATTAGGAAGCCATGTTCTTTTTGATTGATTATGTGCATGACTATATTGTACGCCAGCAACAACACCTTTTCCGCATATATCGCATTTTCTTGACATTGTATACACCTCCCTTATATATGTAAGAAATACATTCCAAACAAAACACATATCATATTTTATCATATATTGAGCAAAATATGCAAGAGAAAATTAATTTCTTTTCACAAATTATAGCAATTAAATTGCTAAACTTATTGAATAATTGTTTGTTTTAATATAAAATTGTATTATGCTTATAAGTAAGGAGGAATTTAAAATGATGCAGATTTCCAATGAAAATGGGAATATAAATTTTTCTGTGGAAACACTTGCTAATATCATAGGGGTTGCAACTATGGAGTGTTACGGTGTAGTTGGTATGGCTTCTAAGAATGCTAAAGATGGGTTTTGGGAACTCATAAAAGGCGGAAATCTAAGCAAGGGTGTTAAAATAAATTGTAAGGAAAACAAATTGGTTGTTGAGTTATATATTATAGTTGAATATGGTACAAAAATTTCAGTTATAGCAAATAATATAATTCAGAAAGTAAGATACAATGTAGAGAATTACACAGGACTAAAGGTTTCAAGTATAACAGTAAATGTGCAAGGTGTAAGAGTCTAAGGAGGTACTAAAATTGAAACACTTAACAATAGATGGGCATAGTTTTTATAATATGATCGTAAATGCCTGCAATAGACTAGAAGAACAAAAAGAATTTGTAAACTCATTAAACGTTTTTCCTGTGCCAGATGGAGATACAGGAACTAATATGTCCATGACTTTCAGAAATGCGGTTTTAGAAGTTAATGGTTCTAAAAATAGTACAATTGGTGAAATATCTAAAAAGTTAGCCAAAGGTGCACTTATGGGAGCAAGGGGCAACTCAGGAGTAATATTATCACAAATTCTAAGGGGAATTTCCAATGGAATTGGCAATGCTGAGATAGTTGATAGTGAAAAATTTTCACATTGTTTAATGGAAGGAGCAAACTTTGCATATAAAGCTGTAATGAGACCGACAGAAGGTACTATTTTAACTATAATAAGAAGTGCTGGAGAAAGTGCATTAAAAAGCGATAAAACTGATATTACAGAACTCCTAGAAGAGGTATGTAAATTTAGTGAAGAAACATTAAATAGAACACCAGAAATGCTTCCAGTTTTAAAAAAAGCAAATGTTGTGGATTCTGGCGGAACAGGACTTCTTATAATATTAAAAGGAATGTATGAGGCATTAAAAGATGATTTGAAGGTGGAACTTAACGGAGAGATAAAAACATCTAAAACCGTTAAAACAGCTGGAGTTAACGTCGATGAAGAAATAAAATTTGGTTATTGTACAGAATTTATAATACATTCAAATGAAGCCGATGTTACAGAATTTAGAAATGATATATCTAAAATAGGAGATAGTATGATAGTTGTAAATGTGGATGATATAACAAAAGTTCACATACATACTAATGATCCTGGTCTTGTTTTATCAAAGGCTGTAAAACTTGGAGAACTTTCTAAAATTAAAATAGATAACATGAGAGAAGAGCACAGAGAAGTTCTTGGACTTAAAACAGAAGCTGAAGAAAAATCAGGTTTTAATGAAGTTTCTACAGAAAATGAAAACAAAAAATATGGCTTTATATCAGTTGCTCTAGGAGAAGGAATATCAAATATATTTAAGGACCTAGGTGTTGACAGGGTAATAGAAGGCGGTCAGACCATGAATCCAAGTACTCAGGATATACTTTCAAGTATTAATGAAGTTAATGCTGAAAATATAATAGTATTCCCGAATAACAAAAATATAATTATGGCAGCAAATCAGGCTAAAGAATTAGCTGAAAAAAATGTATATGTAATTCCTACAACTACAATACCTCAAGCAATTACTTGTCTTGCTGAATTTGATTACGATGGAGAAGCAAAGGATAATATTGAAAAATTATCGGATGCTATTAAGAATGTAAAGACAGGCTCTGTAACTTATGCAGTTAGGGATACTGAAATGGATGGAGAAGTTATAAAAGAAAATGATATATTGGGTCTTGTTGAGGGAAAAATAAAAAAAGTTGGAAATAATGTTTATGAAGTTTGTGAAGAGATTATAGATAGTATGATTGACGATAATAGTGAACTTATTTCTATTTATTATGGAAAGGACTCAAACAAAGCCGAAGTAGATAAGTTAGTAAAAAAACTTGAGGAAAAATATTCAGATAAGGATGTACAGTGCAGCTATGGTCAGCAGCCATTGTATTACTTTATAGTATCTGTTGAGTAGATATTTATTGTGAAGTTTTATAAAGTAAAAAGGAAAGTAGCAGTGCTACTTTCTTTTTTATAGAAATTGTTTTGGGGTGGAAAGCTATGGATATCAATGCTGATATATCTAATTTAAAAGGAATTGGACCTAAAATGGCGGAAAAGTTAAATAAGTGTGGTATATTTTCTATAATGGATTTGCTTTTGTATTTTCCAAAATCCTATGATAATATATCTTCATGCCCATCTATATTAGATACTCAAGATGGTGATAAAGTAGTTTTAAACTGTATGCCAATAAGGTTAGAAAGGGAATTTAGATCTAGGAGCGGAAAAACTGTAACTAAAATGCTATTTTCTGATGGAAAAAATAATTTTTATGCTGTGTGGTTTAATCAACCTTATGTAAAAAGTAAGTTTAATTATAATAGCTGGTATAAGGTAATGGGAAAAATTAAAAAGACCAGTAAAGAAATTACAATAAATAATCCTGTTATTTTAAGTGGCGATATAGAAGATAACAACAAAATAGTACCTAAGTATGCTCTTTCTGGAACCTTAAAAAATAGTTTTTTTATAAGAATAATATTGGAATTATTAAAACAAGTTAAAATCAGTGAAAATATGCCTAAATGGATTACTGAAAAGTACAATTTCTATGAACTTGATAGAGCACTTAGAGGAATTCATAGTCCTAAAGATAGTGCTGAACTTGTTGAAAGCAGGAGGAGACTTAAATTTCAAGAATTATTTACATATTCGTTAAAAATATTAATGCTTAAAGAGTACGTTAAAGCTAATAATAAAGGCTTTGCCTTTAAAATATCACCAGAACTCAAAGTATTAAAGGAAAAATTGCCATTTAAGCTTACAAATGCACAAAATAGGGTCATAAGAGAGGTTCTCATGGATGAGAAGCGGTCAAATTCTATGAATAGGCTTGTTCAAGGTGACGTAGGTTCAGGTAAAACTGTAGTTGCTTTGATTGCGCTTTTTAATGTTATAAAGAACGGTTATCAAGGTGCATTAATGGCTCCTACAGAAATTTTAGCAAACCAGCATTTTAAAGAAGCTAATAATTTATTCCATGGATTTAATGTGAGTATAGAAATTTTAACAGGAAGTGTAACTGCAAAAAGAAAGAATGAAATAAAAGAAAAATTAAAAAATAACGAAATTGATTTGATTATAGGTACTCATGCTTTAATTGAAGATAATGTTGAATTTAAAAATCTAGGGATGATTGTTACAGACGAACTTCATAGATTTGGAGTTATGCAAAGAAATAGGCTTTTTAATAAGGGAAATAATGTTGATGTGCTTGTAATGACAGCCACTCCTATACCAAGAACCTTGTCATTATATTTATATGGTGATTTGGATGTGTCTATAATAGATGAGCTTCCTCCTGGAAGAAAAAAAATTGAAACCTACTATATAAAAAGCAGTGAAAAGAGCAGAGTCTATAATTTTGCTTTAAAGCAGATTGAAGAAGGAAGGCAAATATATGTAGTATGTCCACTGGTTGAAGAAAATGATGAACTTAAGCTCACTTCTGTGCAAAAACTATATGAAGAATTAAAAAATACATATTTTAGCAAGGTAGAAATTGAAATGCTTCATGGAAAGATGCCTCCAAAGGATAAGGATAGAATAATGAATGAATTTAAGGCTGGAAATATAAAGGTGCTTGTATCAACTACAGTTATAGAGGTAGGAGTAAATGTACCTAATGCATCTGTTATGATTATTGAAAATGCAGAGAGATTTGGTTTAGCGCAGCTTCACCAGCTTAGAGGAAGAGTTGGGCGCGGAGAATATAATTCTTATTGTATTTTAATAGCTGAAATTAAAAATAAAATAGTTGAAAAAAGGATGAGAATAATATCGGAAAGTACGGATGGTTTTTATATTTCCGAGCAGGATTTAAAGCTTCGTGGAAGCGGGGAGGTTTTTGGAATAAGGCAAAGTGGGGATAATGAACTTATTATAAGTGATGTTGTGGATGATATTGATATACTTAAGTTGGCAAATGAAGAAGCAAAAAAGCTTATTTTAAGTAATTCTAAGGAAGATATAAGAATTAAAAAGTATATTGCTGAAAAATTAAAAAGTACGTCTAGATATATATGTTTTAATTAATTTGTATTATATAACAGCACAATTTAGAAATTTAACAAAATAATTTTTGTATGTTGTATATAAATATGATAAAATATTAACGAAAATTTGCCTTGAATTGGAGGAAACATTATGAGGATAATTTCGGGTATTGCAAAGGGAAGAAAATTATTTCCACCAGCAAGTATGGTAACAAGACCTACCTTAGACAGAGTGAAAGAGTCTATTTTTGATATAATTCAAAATGAGGTCCCTTATTCAGTTGTTCTTGATGCTTTTGCAGGAACAGGAAGTTTAGGTCTTGAAGCAGTAAGTAGAGGAGCAAAGAGTTGTATTTTAATAGATCAAAGTCCTGAAACATATAGTTTGCTTAGAAAAAACGTGGAAAATTTAAAATTTGAGGATAAGTGCCAAACGATTAATATGGATTCGTATAAGGCTTTAAAGGATTTAGGCTATAAGAATAGGGAGTTTGATTTAATATTTATTGATCCACCTTATTCAAAGGATATGATTCCACCAGCTGTAGATATTATAACCGATAAGAATATGCTGAAAAATGATGGACTTATTGTTACAAAAATCGATTCAGAAGAAGAAATTTATGAAGGGAATAAAAGCATTGTGCTGACAAGATACAAAAAATATGGGAATACAACAATATGCTTTTATAAACATAAGGAGGACTAAAGATGAAAGTAGCGGTATACCCTGGAAGCTTTGATCCTATTACTAATGGACATTTAGACATAATAAAGAGATCGTCTAGGGTTTTTGACAAGGTTCTTGTAGGAGTGCTTGTTAATCCAGATAAAAAAGGATTGTTTACAATTGATGAAAGGGTAGATATTATAAAAAGAGTTGTATTGCCATATGATAATGTAAGTGTAAAAAGTTTTAATGGACTTCTTGTTGATTTTATGAGAGAGAATAATTCTAATGTTATGATAAGAGGACTTAGAAGTGTAGCAGATTTTGAATATGAACTTCAAACTTCACTTATGAATAAAAAATTAGATCCAGGAATTGAAACTGTGTTTATGATGACAAGTTCTGAATTTTCTTTTTTAAGCTCATCTTCTATTAAACAAGTGGCTTTTTTGGGAGGCTGTATAAAGGGACTTGTACCAGATGAGATAATATCAGATGTTGCGAAAAAAGTAAAAAGCATTAAATAAATATTATTTTGCAATTTGGGGGAATAAATAATGAATATAATGAAGTTATTGGAGTATATGCAGGAAATAGTTGAAACTGGAAGCAAGCTTCCTCTTTCACGTAAAGTGTCAATAAATAAGAAAGAAATGACTGATGTTATAAATCAGATTATGGATGAGCTTCCTGATGAGTTTAAAAAAGCTCAGAAACTTATAAATGATAGAGAAAAGATAATTAGTGATGCTCTTAAAGAAGCAGATGCTATAAGAGAAAGAAATCTTAAAAATATAAGAGAAGAAGTTGAAAAACATGATATTACAAAGGAAGCTGAAGAAAAGGCTCAAAGCATAATAATTTCTGCAAAAAAAGAAGCTGAGGATATAAAGCTTGCTTCTATTGAATATGCATATAAACTTTTAACAAAATTAGATGAACAAATTGAAATTAGAAAAAATGAAACAGTAAATAGAATAAAAAAGGATATGGAACAATTTGATATGGATATTGAAAATGATTTTAAGTCTATAAGGGATATTATAACTGAAAATATAGATGAATTAAAGAATGTTAAATAGCGGAGTATTAGTGTTTGCGCCTTGAAAATTTACTTGAAAATATAGGAACTAAAAAGATTATTATTAAATAGGTATAATACAAAGTGAAATTATATTTTGAAAACTGAAAATTAAAGGTATATTTTGCGTCATTTTTAGGAGAAAAACTTATTAGAATAAAACATATAAGGCTTCCCAAAAAGCCTTGGACTAGCTTCCTGAGTATAAACTTTACAGGAGAAACTTTATACTTACCTACGAATGAGTAAATTTGAGATATGACGCAAAATCCCCCAAAGCATATTAAAAAACTCATTGAAAGCATTTTTAATTCAAAGGAAATTTGAGATGTAGAAATTATTGAACAACCATTAGTCATTTCAATACACCCCAATATTAGTGATTTAACTATGGGATTTTGAATACTCTTGAAAAGTATGGAATTTTTTAATATACCTATTAATAAAGAGAAAAAAACTATAAATCCCATAAGTTGAATCGAAACTTGAATTGCATTTTCAACGCTTTTTTTTATAGAAACGCCAAAATTATTTTCTGATTGAATATTGTTATTTTTTTTTATATCTATATGCATCTTTGGGGCTTTGTAGGGTATTAGTATACCCATAAGAATACAAGAAGCATAGCAGGATGCCAATAGTATGTATCCTGAATGTCTGCTGCCAAGCATAGATGTTCCAACTGATCCCACAATAAAAAGTGGTCCAGCATTGGAGGCAATATTTATAATCCTTTCAAAGGTTTTAAAGTCAATTATTCCTTCCTCATATAAATCACAAGAATATTTTGCTCCAAGGGGATATCCACATAGTGCACTTATGGCTAACACTATTGCTGTATTTTTAGGAAGTTTTTGAGGTTTACAGAGTATACCTAAAAATTTAGAATATATTTCAACACCACCATAATATATTATTAAGTTTGATAAAATCATAAAAGGAAAGACGTAAGGAAATACGTTGTAAAAAAACAGCTTTGCTCCATTTATTGAAAACTTAAAACATATTTCTGGACTTAAAATTATAAATAATACAATTAGTGAGCATACAGCAGTAATTAATATATTTATGGATTTTATAGGTGTAGTTTTTTTTAATAGAAGAAATAAAAGAAATATGATTGGGATCATTAAAATTAATATTACCAAAGATAAGTCCTCCTAAAAATATTATTTGCATAAATTCAAGCTTAAGATAGTTTGATCTATACAATATAATATTTTAGAAGAATAATAGAATATTACATATAATTAAAATATTACCGGTTTTTTTCGGTAGTCATCCAGATAATTTACAGAAGTATTAATTAAACTATAAGCTTTGGTTGATTGTATATCCAGCTTTAAAATTTCATTTTCTATTTTATTTATCTTGGATACCATTGGTATTTTACTATTTGATTTCATCAGCCTTAACATTTCTTTTCCACGCTCATTGAAACCTAAAATTCGTGCATAAGGGCATGGTAATTTTCTTAAATAATCTGTATTATAACAGTCAAATCCTATGTAGTATTGAGTTAAAATTCTTGTAAGACGTGTATATGCATATCTTTTGCTTTTCATATAAACTAGTGCCTCATCAAGGGTAGAACAGTTCGCTAAGGCATCATATATTTTATTTTCTAGTCCCTCTGAAACATCGGGTAAATTTTTTAAAGTGTTTTTATTCGTAAAAATTTTGTACTTTAGAAAATTAAACATTGCGTCTTTAAAAGTAATATTATTTATGTTACTTTTTATTAAGTTAAGAGAAGGCTCTGGTAATAAATCCTTTAATAAATAAGCATTTTTTGATTCTTTTAGAGAGTTTCTTATAGAAGTAGCACTTGGATATTCAGATAACTTAGCGTCTGTATAAAGGCTTCCTCTTCGCTTTACTGTGTAAGGTTTGATTTTGCTATTCAATTTCTTTAAGCTCTTACAGTATTCTATGCCAAGTATATTGTTGGAATATTTTATATCACTTTCTTCTAAAAAAAAGTTTGAATTTTTTGATATAAATTCTTTAATTGCTTCCATTCTTGCTTTAGGAAATGATAAGCCCTTGCTGAGACTTTGTTTTAAATAGTCTTTATACTCTTCTGGCTCATTATTTAATATATCAGCTATCAATTGTATGCTTTCAATATTGCCAGATTCACTTCCAAAGCATATGCTATTTACTATTCCAATGGAGTTAAGAAGGCTTACAGCGCCATATGCAAAGAATTCTGCTGAGGATAAAGAATATATGCATGGAAGTTCTATTACAAGATCAATTCCAGAAAGAATGGCAGATTTTGCTCTGCTCCACTTATCTATTAGCGCGGGCTCACCTCGCTGGACAAAATTTCCACTCATTACACATACTATACCATCGCTGCTACATATTTTTTTTGTTTCCAATAGATGATAGATATGACCTTTATGCAATGGGTTATATTCTGCAACAATTCCAGTTATATTCAAATAAATCACCTCATCAAATATTATAGCAGATATTATGAAATTTTAATCCTTGTAAAAATTTTTAAAATTTTTGTTGAAAATTATGTTGCAAAGGGTTTATATTATATATGAATGTTAGATACTAATAAAAATATTAATTAATTAGCCTAGATAAATAACTTTAGAGGTTAAGTTTTTACTTAAGGAGTATAGACAATTAAATATTTATAACGGTTAAGTTTAAAACTTAAAGTTGGAAAATATGGTAGGTTTTCCGGAGTTTGAAAGGAGAAAAAACATGGATTTAATTGAAAGTTTAATGCAAGATGCTAAAAGAGATAAGAAAAGAATAATATTAGCAGAAGGCGAAGAGGAGAGAAATTTAGTTGCAGCAAACAAAATTTTAAAAGAGGGAATAGCAGATTTAGTTCTTGTAGGAAATGAAGCTAAGATAAAAGAAAATGCTAAAAGACTAAATTCAGATATTTCAAAGGCTGAAATAATGGATCCTAATACTTCAGAAAAATTGGAGGAGTACGTTAAAGGATTTTATGAATTAAGAAAGAAAAAAGGAATTACAATGGAAAAGGCTGAAAAAATGGTAAGAGATCCATTGTACTTTGCTACTATGGCCGTTAAAAATGGTTATGTTGATGGAATGGTTTCAGGAGCAGTACACACTACAGGTGATTTATTAAGACCTGGACTTCAAATAGTAAAGACAGCACCTGGAGTTAAAATAGTCTCAGGCTTTTTTGTGATGAAGGTTCCAGATTGTGAGTATGGGGAAAGTGGACTACTTTTATTTGCAGATTGTGCTGTTAATCCTAATCCTACTTCAGAGGAACTTGCAGATATAGCTATAACTACAGCTGAGACAGCAAAGAAGTTATGTAACCTCGATCCTAAAGTTGCAATGTTGTCCTTTTCAACAATGGGAAGTGCAAAAGGTGAATTGGTAGACAAAGTTACTAATGCTGTTAAGATAGCAAAAGAGCTTAGACCTGATATTGATATTGATGGAGAATTACAGCTTGATGCAGCAATTGAGCCTGAAGTTGCCAAATTAAAGGCTCCTATGAGCAAAGTAGCTGGAAAAGCTAATGTACTTGTATTTCCTGACCTTCAGACTGGAAATATAGGTTATAAATTAGTTCAAAGGTTTGCTAAAGCTATGGCTATAGGACCAATATGTCAAGGTTTTGCAAGACCAATTAATGATTTGTCAAGAGGATGCAGTGCAGAAGATATTGTAAATGTTGTTACACTAACTGTTGTTGAAGCACAAAGAGGAATATAGGGGGTATATTTATGAAAGTTTTGGTTGTAAATTGTGGAAGCTCATCTCTTAAGTATCAATTAATAAATATGGAAGATGAAGCGGTTTTAGCCAAGGGGTTAGTTGAAAGAATAGGAATTGAAGGTTCAGTGTTAACCCATAAGGTTAATGGTGAAAAATATGTTATTGAGGAGCCTATGAAAGATCATACCATAGCTATAAAGCTTGTTTTAAATGCTTTGGTAGACAAAAAACATGGAGTAATAAAAGACATGAACGAAATTTCAGCTGTTGGTCATAGAGTAGTTCATGGTGGAGAAAAATATGCTAAGTCAGTTCTAATAGATGATGAAGTTATGAAATCAATAGAGGAGTGCAGTAAACTAGCACCCCTTCATAATCCACCTAACATAATTGGAATTAATGCATGTAAGGAGCTTATGCCAAATACTCCTATGGTTGCAGTATTTGATACTGCCTTCCATCAAACGATGCCAGATTATGCTTATTTATATGCACTTCCATACGATTTATACAAGAAACATGGTATAAGGAGATATGGTTTTCACGGTACATCACATAAATTTGTATCTAAGGCTGCAGCAGATTTCTTAGGAAAAGATATAAAGGATTTAAAAACAGTTGTATGTCACCTTGGAGGCGGAGCTAGTGTTACTGCTGTAAATGGTGGAAAATCAGTTGATACAAGTATGGGCTTTACACCACTTGCTGGTCTTGTAATGGGAACCAGAAGTGGAGACATAGACCCAGCAATAGTATCTTTTATGATTAAAGAATTAAATATGACCCCAGAAGAAGTAGATACTACTTTAAATAAAAAATCTGGAATTCTTGGCTTAAGTGAAATAGGAAGCGACATGAGAGATATAAAAAAGGGTGTTCGTGAAGATAATCCAAGGGCTAAGCTTGTTTTCAATGTTTTTCATTATAGAATTAAGAAATTTATAGGTGCATATGCAGCAGCAATGAATGGTCTGGATTGCTTAGTCTTTACAGGCGGCATTGGTGAGAATTCTCCAGAGAATAGACATGAAATATGTAAAGATATGGACTTCCTTGGAATAAAAGCTGATGAAGAAAAAAATAAAGAAGCTATTGGTATAGATACAGATATAAGTGCAAAAGATTCAAAAGTAAAAGTTTTGGTTATTCCTACCAATGAAGAATTAATGATTGCTAGAGATACTAAGGAAATAGTGGGAGTATTAAAATAAAACTTGACTTTTATTAGCCATGTTTATATAATAAATTGTGGCTTTATTCCTAAGGGATAAATTAGTGGGTTAATAATAACTAGGGAGGGAATGTTTAGCTTTACTGAGGCTTAGTAAGTGATTTTACTTTGCTTTATATAGTAAACTACTTGCGTAAGTTTGAAGCTAATGGTATTATGATAAATGTTTCTGATTTAACAAGCAAAAAAGTAATAAAAAAATCTTTAGATATTGAACTTGATGTTAAAAAATTTCAAGATGACTTTGAAGAATTTAAAGTAAGAGAACCATTAAAACTTACAGGTTTGCTTACAAGAGTGGGGGATATAATATACCTTGACGCTGTAGTTAAGGGCGTTATTGAACTCGAGTGTTCAAGGTGCCTTGAAAAGTTTCCATATAATATTGATTTGGAAATTCATGAAAAGCTCACTAATAATCCAGAAAATAAAGATGAGGAAATTATCTTTATAGAAAATGATAGTGTGAATATTTGTGAAATTGTTGAAAACAACATTATAGTCTCCCTTCCTATAAAAAGGTTGTGTAAGGAAGACTGTAAAGGGTTGTGTCCAATATGTGGTACTAATTTAAATGTATCTACATGTAGTTGTCATGAAGAAAACATAGACCCTAGGCTTGAAAAGCTTAAAGAATTGTTTTCAAACCGTTAAGGAGGTGTTTACAGATGGGAAATCCAGCAAGAAAATTTTCAAAAGGTAGAAGAGATTCAAGAAGAGCTCAAACATTTAAATTAAGTTTACCTGGAATAGTAGAATGTCCAAACTGCCATGAAATGAAATTGGCTCATAGAGTTTGCAAAAACTGTGGATATTATAAGGGTAAAGAAGTTGTTGTTTTAGAAGCAAAATAAAGGAAAGCTACATAATTTCTTTTATTAAGGTGATTTCGATAAAAATTCGTATAAAATCTATAGAGTATTACCTCTATAGATTTTCATTAAGGATATTTATTGAAAAAGCATATCTAAATTCCAGAATGGTACATCCATCTGGAATTTAATTTTATAAAAATTTTGTGCAAATTAAGGCAATACAATCATTTTTTGCTTAAGTGTATTTGTAAAGGGGTGTTATCATGATAATAGCTGTAGATGGCATGGGTGGAGATAATTCGCCTTCCGAAGTAGTGAAGGGGTGTGTCGATGCTATCAATGAATATGATGTCAACATAATAATTACAGGTACTGAGGATAAAATAAGGGATGAAGTTAAAAAATATAATTTTAATAAAGATAAAATAGAAATAGTTGACGCAAAAGAAATTATAACTAATAATGAGCATCCGGTTATGGCTATAAAGAGAAAGAAAGAATCTTCACTTTATAAAGCAATAAAGCTTGTAAAGGATGGTAAAGCAGATGGTGTAATATCAGCTGGAAGCACAGGAGCCTTAATGGCAGGAGCTACATTCATTATTGGAAGAATAAAAGGAATAGACAGGGTTGCTCTATCACCAATTATGCCAGGAAAAAATGCTCCATTTATGATTTCAGATTCAGGAGCTAATGTTGATTGTAAACCTCAATATTTGCTTCAATTTGCTCTTATGGGTAAAATATACTTTGAAAGCATTTTAGGTGTTAAAAATCCATCTATAGGGCTTGTAAACATAGGGTCAGAAGAAGAAAAAGGAAATGAACTTACAAAGACTGTTCATAAAATGCTTAAAGAAACTGATTTTAATTTTGTAGGTAATGTTGAACCTAGAGATGTTTCGAATGGTGATGTTAATGTACTTGTATGCGATGGATTTGTTGGAAATACCTTACTTAAAATGTATGAAGGTGTAGCATCCAACATATTTAAGATGCTAAAAGCTGAAATAATGTCATCCACTAAGGCTAAATTAGGAGGACTTCTACTAAAAGATGTTTTTAATGATTTTAAGAAGAAGTTTGATTACACAGAATATGGCGGTTCACCTTTTTTAGGTGCAAAGGGAATAGTTATAAAGGCTCATGGAAGTTCGAATGCTAAGGCATTTAAAAATGCTATAAAGCAAACTAAAATCTGCTATGAAAATGGAATAATAGATAAAATATCTAAGGAACTTGAGAGAGCTTCAAGTATAAAAAACAATGATGAACAGGAATAAAATCTAAATAAAAATACTATAATAAATAAAAAAATAATATTATAAATATTGACGATAGCGATTATATGTAATATTATCTTAATAGAGTTTAGGAGGTGAAATTATGATATTTGAAAAAGTTAAAGGTATTATAGCTGAACAGCTTGGATTAGAAAAAGATGAAATTACAATGGATTCTTCCTTTGTTGATGATCTAGGAGCAGATTCTCTTGATATAGTAGAATTAATAATGGCATTAGAAGAGGAATTTGATATAGAAATACCTGATGAAGATGCTGAAAAAGTTTCATTAGTAAAAGATGTTGTGGAATACATAAAAGCTCATACTGAGGAATAATATAAGTCCCGTATAATGCGGGGCTTTATATTTAAAATATTTTAAGTTTATTCTTGAAATTATTTAAGAAGAGATTCATAGGAGTAATTTGAAGAATGAACTTGGTTTAGGCGGTGAATATGTTTGTTGCATGAAGATAAAAAACTAAGCAGCTTAGAAAAAAAAATAGGTATTGCGTTTAATGATAAGGAACTTATTGAAACTGCAATAACTCATAGTTCTTTTGCAAACGAAAATAAGAATATAAAGTACAACGAAAGGCTTGAATTTCTAGGTGATGCAGTACTTGAACTATCAATATCTGAGTATTTATTTAAAAAATATGAAGGTATCTCAGAGGGGGAACTTACTAGAAAAAGAGCCCTTATAGTTTGTGAAGCCTCCTTGTATGAAGTTTCTAAGAGATGGGAGCTAGGAGACTATATAAAGATGAGTAAGGGAGAAGAGCTTACTGGAGGAAGAACTAGAGTTTCTATTCTTTCAGACTGCGTTGAGGCTATTATAGCTGCTATATATCTTGATAAGGGCTTTGAGTGTGTAAAAGGGTTTATTATTAAAGTTTTTGAAGATATAATTGAAAAGGCAGTTAGAAATGAAATTATACTTGATTATAAAACTAGACTTCAAGAAGTTCTTCAGGCTAATGGTAAAATAGATATAAAATATGAACTTGTAAGATATGAGGGACCACCACACAGAAGAAAGTTTTATACAAGCTTAATATTTGATGGTATCGTTAAAAGCAATGGAATTGGATATACAAAAAAGGAAGCAGAGCAGGATGCAGCACGTAAAGCATTGAAAGGATTGAAAAATTAGAATGAGCAGTGCACATTATATTATACCTATATTTGTTCCTCACGAGGGCTGCCCTCATAACTGTGTTTTTTGCAATCAAAATACAATTACAGGAGTTAATGATCTTGTAAATGCAGAGTATACAAGGGATACAATTGAAAAATATCTGAAAACCATTCCTAATACAAATGCTGTTATAGAAGTATCATTTTTTGGTGGCACATTTACAGCTATAAATATAGAAAAACAAAAAGAACTTTTACAGGTAGCAAAAGAGTATAAGGATAAGGGGATTATTCAGTATATACATCTTTCAACCCGCCCTGACTACATTGATAATGAGATACTTGATAACTTAAAAAATTACAATGCGGATGTAATTGAGCTTGGTATTCAATCTCTGGATAAAGAAGTTCTTTTAAAATCAGGAAGAGGGCATAGTGCTTTTGATGCTTTAAAGGCTTCAAAACTCATAAAAGAATATGGCTTTACCTTAGGCCATCAGATAATGCTTGGACTTCCTGGGGATAGTTTTGAGAAGGACATTGAAACAGCAAGAAAAAGTATAGAAATGAAACCTGATATTTGCAGAATATACCCATCCTTAGTTATTAAGGATACCCCAATGGAAAAGATGTATTTAGAAGGAATATATAAACCATATGATTTAGATGAGTGTATATCCATCTGCAAAGTTATATATGGAATGTATGTAGCAAACGATATAAATGTTATAAGGGTGGGACTTCAACCAACAAAGGAAATAAATGAAGGCGGTGACATTGTGGCTGGACCCTTTCATCCTGCTATAAGAGAACTTGTTGAAGGCAGTATAATTAATGATATGATTACTTCTTACCTTAAGAGCATTGATAGTGAGAAAGCTAAAGTCATTGTCAATGAAAGGGATATATCAAAGCTTTATGCAAATAAAAAGAAATTTTTTAATGACCTGAAGCTTCAGTTGCCTAATGTAGAAATTGAGGTTAATCAAAGTAAAGATATCCCTAGAAATTGCATTAAGATAATGTGTGGCGATTTAGTTACTGATTTATCCTTGAATAAATATATTAAAGATAAATATAAAAATTAAAGTTTACTATTAGATAGGATAAAGACCGTGTTTGTGCGGTTTTTTCTTTCTAAAATTAATAAAATGATATAAAATATAAATATATTATGAGAGGAAGATGTATATATGAGAAAAAATACAAGGGAAAAGGCTATAAAAATACTAGTTTTTGTTATTATTGCAGCAATGGTTTTGACCTTATTACCAACATTTGCATTTAGAGGTTAGAGTGGGAGAGTGCTTTTATGTTTCTTAAATCTATCGAGATAAGAGGATTTAAATCCTTTGCAGATAAAACTGAATTAGAATTAAAGGACGGAGTTACTGCTGTTGTTGGTCCTAATGGAAGTGGAAAAAGTAATATTTCAGATGCTGTGAGATGGGTACTTGGTGAGCAAAGTGTAAAAAACCTTAGAGGCGGGAAAATGGAAGATGTAATATTTGCTGGAACTCAGTACAGGAAGCCAGTTGGATTAGCTCAAGTATCATTAACTCTCGATAATAATGATAAGCTTTTAAATATAGATTATTCAGATGTTACAGTCTCAAGGAGGCTTTATAGATCTGGAGAAAGTGAATATTATATAAATAATACACAATGCAGGCTTAAAGATGTACAAGAGCTTTTTATGGATACTGGTATAGGAAAAGAAGGGTACTCCATAATAGGACAAGGTAAAATAGAAGCAGTTCTAAGTGGAAAGCCTGAGGAAAGAAGAGGTATCCTTGAAGAGGCGGCTGGAATAGTAAAATTTAAAACTAGAAAAGAAGAGGCAGAAAAGAAACTTCAAAATACAGAACAAAATTTAGTTAGAATTAGAGATATACTTGGAACCTATGAAGAAAGAATAGAACCACTTAGAATAGAAAGTGAAAAGGCGAACAGGTTTGTTACTTTATCTGATGAACTAAAGATAAAGGAAATCAATATGCTTGTATACTCTATTGATGAAATGAATGATAAGATTTCTCAGGTCAAAAAAGAGCTCGAAGGCATAGAAAGTGATATAAAAGAAAATCTAATTGAAAAAGATGAAATTCAAGAAGAAAAAGATAAGGCAGAGAATGAGCTAAATAAATTTGAGAGTGAGTATGCAGAAAAAAGAAATGATTACTATAAAAACAAGTCAGAATATCAAAAAGTAACTTCTGAGATAGAATTACTTAATGAAAGAGTAAAAAATCTTAATGAAACTATTGATAAAATAAACAGCCAGATTAATAACTCAAAAGAAAAAATCAAGGAATTTGAGAATAAATATAAAAGCTATAGTGAAATTTTTAATGAAGAAAAAATTAAGCAGAAGGATATTTCTGAAAAACTTACTTCGGCTGAAAAGCTTAAAAGTGAAGCTGAAAATAGCTTTAAAGATCAAGACAATATGATTAAAAAGTATAAAAATGATGCTATAGAAATAATAAGCTTAATATCTGAAAATAAAAATAATGCTGTTATGCTCCAAAAGGAAATCGATGATTTAAATGGAAGAATTGGTAGTATACAGGCTACTAATGAAAGTCATTTGAACTCTATAAAAATAAATCAAAACACTAAAATCATGCTTGAAAAAAATAAAAGTGAAATAGAAAAAAAAGTATTACAGTATAAAGAAGATATAAAAATTCATAAGAAGGAAATTTCAGGCTTAAATAAAATGATTGCTTCTGATGAAGATAAACTTAAACATTTAAATTTAGAATATAATAAAAATGAGGCTAATAAAAATGTTTTAATTAATCTTGAAAAGCAATATGAAGGATATAATAAATCAGTAAAAACGCTTATGTCACATATTAGCAAAGGATTAATTGCGGATGCTAAAGAAGAATGTTTTGTACTGGGTGATATAATAACTGTTTCTAGAAAATTTGAAGTTGCTATAGAGATAGCTCTAGGAGCTGCTATTTCTGATGTTGTTACCAAAAACGAAGTTACAGCTAAAAGACTTATAACGTACCTTAAAACTAACAATATTGGAAGGGCAACATTTTTACCTCTTAATATACTAAAGAGTCGTAAGCTTCAAATTAATGAAGAAATAAAAAAACAGGATGGATTTATAGGCATAGCTAGTGAACTTATTAACTATGACGCTGTTTTTACACCTGCTTTAAATTATACCTTAGGCAGAACTGTAATTGCAGAGAATATGGATAAAGCTTTAAATATAGCTAAAAAAAGTGGATATTCATTTAAGATTGTAACTCTTTCTGGTGAAGTAATTAATCCAGGAGGCTCTATGACAGGTGGTAGTGTTTACAATAAAGCTGTAAATGTCATAAGTAGAAAAAGGGAAATAAACGAATACTCTAGCAAAATAGAAAATATTACCAAGGAAATAAATCAATTAACAGCTAAAATAAATAATAATAAAGTTTCAGTAAAAAAATTAGATGATATGTGTCTTGATATAGTGGATTTAATGCATAATCATAATATAGAAATTACTAAAATTGAAGAGAGAATTAAATCTATAGATATGGATACAAATAAGCTGAATAAAAGTTATGAAGTCTCAAATGAGGAAGTAAATATAATAAATAAAAATATTGAGGATAAAATAAAAAGACTTGAAGAAAATAAAAAAGTATTGGTAAAGCTTAATGATGAGGAAGAAAACAATAATAGAAGAATAGAAGAACTTGAAAATTACGTGAAAAATGCAAGAGAAAACATTTCCACGTTAAATGAAGAAATAACCTCTCTTAAAGTAAAGAAAGCTCAAATTGATGAGATTGTGTTGTCAAGAAAGAGAGAGTTAGATAGATATAAAGAAGAAATTTTAAGCCTTAAAAATCAAGAAAAGGAACTCAATAATGAGTATAGACAAAGTGTAGAAAACGAACAAAGGTGTAAAAGTAATATACAAATTGATGAGGATAAACTAAAGGAAATTGATGAAAATATTAAAAACTTAGAAGGGCAATTAAAAGAAAGCGAAGTTTTGAGCATAAAGATAAAAGAGAATATAAAGGTTAATAATAGTAAGATAGAGAATCTTAATTCTGTAATGCAAAAAAAAGAAATTGAAAAACATAAGTGTGAAATTACCTTAACAAGAATGGATACAGAAAATAAGAATTTCTATAATAAGCTAAATGATGATTTTAAAATTACTTATGCTGAAGCTCTTAATTTTAAAGAAGACTTAGGAAATGTTGTTAGCTATAAAAGCAGAATTAATTATTTAAATAGTGAAATAAAGAAAATTGGGACAGTAAATGTTGCTTCCATAGAGGAATACAAGGATGTAAAGGAAAAGTATACCTTCATGCTCTCACAAAAGGAAGATTTGGATAATGCTAAAGAAGAATTATTTAAAGTTATAAAGGAAATGACAGATAAAATGAGGGCTGTTTTTAAAGAAAATTTTGAAAAGCTAAGGGAAAATTTCAAAGAAACTTTTAAAGAATTATTTAAGGGTGGAAGTGCAGATTTAATACTTGCTGGAGAGGATGAACTTACATGTAATATAGAAATAAATGTTCAGCCGCCAGGAAAGAAGCTTCAGAACATAAATTTAATGTCTGGAGGAGAAAAAGGATTATCAGCTATAGCACTTTTATTTGCAATATTGAAAATGAAACCAAGTCCATTTTGTATACTTGATGAAATAGAAGCTGCACTTGATGATGCTAATGTGTTCAGATATGCAGAGTTTTTAAAGAAATTTTCAAAAAGCACACAGTTCATAGTAATTACTCATAGAAAAGGTACTATGGAGGCGGGAGATATATTATATGGTGTTACGATGGAGGAAAAGGGAGTCTCAAAAATTGTTTCTGTAGATTTAAATAAAAATTTATATCAATAAAGATAAGTCATCTTGAAACTTAAAATTTATTTGTACCAAAATGGCGTCTTCTGGAAATTATGGTGCACATAAATTTCAATAGTTGAAGAGGTTTGTCTATAGTAAAGGAGAATTTCAATGTTTAATAAGTTTTTTGATAAACTAAAAAATGGTCTTGCAAAAACAAAAAATAATTTTACAGATAAAATAAGTGAAGCTTTAAAGTCAACTGTAACAATCGATGATGATTTATACGATGAAATTGAAGAAATTTTAGTTACTTCGGATATTGGTGTTGAAACTTCAATGTACATAATAGAAAAGTTAAAAGAAGTTATAAAAGAAGAAAAAGTAAAAGATCCACAGCTTGTAAATACATACTTAAAGAAGGTCATAGTTGAAATAATTGGAACAGATAAAGGAACTTTAATCCCAGAAAAAGTCCCTGAAACTGTTTTAGTTATAGGGGTTAATGGAGTTGGAAAAACAACATCTATAGGTAAAATATCAGCAAAATTGAAAAATGAAAATTATAAAGTTGTTATGGCAGCAGCAGATACTTTTAGGGCAGCAGCTATAGATCAGCTTGAAATATGGAGTGAAAGAGCAGAGGTTGATATAATAAAGCATCAGGAAGGGTCAGATCCATCAGCTGTGGTTTTTGATGGAATTCAGGCCGCTAAGGCAAGAAAAGCTGATGTATTGATATGTGATACTGCTGGAAGACTTCATAATAAGAAAAATCTTATGAACGAGCTTGAAAAAATAAACAGAGTAATTGATAGGGAATTTAGTGAAAGTGCTAGAAAAACATTACTTGTTTTAGATGCAACTACAGGACAAAATGCTGTTATACAAGCTAAAGAATTTATGGAAGTATGTAAAATAGATGGAATAATTCTAACAAAACTTGATGGAACAGCTAAAGGTGGAGTTGTTATTTCTATTAAGCATTCGCTTGGAATTCCGGTTGAGCTTATAGGAGTAGGTGAAGGTATAGATGATCTTCAAGAATTTGATCCTGAAGCATTTGTAGAAGCTTTGTTTTAGGCATATAGAGAAATAAATACATGTGTTAAGTAAAAATACTTGACACATGTATTTTTTTTTGATATTATGTTCTAGTAAGTTGGTGATTTATATGGAAGAAAGAGTTTACTTATCCATGCTGCTTGGTTTGTATGGAAGTTTACTTACAGATAAGCAAAGGGATATTATGAAATTATATTATGATGATGATTTGTCTCTGTCTGAAATATCGGAAATAACCACTACTACAAGGCAGGCAATTTATGATATTATAAAAAGATGCCATAAAACTTTGCTTAACTACGAAAAAAATCTTCAACTGCTAGAGAAATACAACAAAAATGAAGATTTAAAAAAGAGTATAAAAGAAGATTTAGTTAAAGCAAAATATAAGATTAAAGATAATGAAATTTTAAGCATAATTCATGATATTGAAAATAAATTGGAACAAATATAGTTTTATACTGTAATTGAAAAGGAGGTTTAACATGGCTTTTGAAGGATTGGCCTCTAAGCTCCAGAATGCAATGAAAAAACTTAGGGGAAAAGGAAAACTTTCTGAAAAGGATATTAAGGATGCTATGCGAGAAGTTAAGCTTGCACTTCTTGAAGCAGATGTTAATTATAAAGTTGTTAAGGATTTTATAAAGAAAGTAGGAGATAAGTGTCTTGGTAAAGAAGTTATGGAAAGCCTTACTCCTGCTCAACAGGTAATAAAGATTGTTAATGAAGAACTTACAGCTTTAATGGGTGGAAGTGAAAGTAAACTTAAGTTTAAAGATAATGGAATTACAGTTTTTTTGGCAGTAGGTCTTCAAGGTGCTGGTAAAACTACAATGTGTGGTAAACTTGCACTTAATCTAAAGAAAAATAAAAAACCTCTTTTAGTTGCTTGTGATATATATAGACCAGCAGCTATAAAACAACTTGAAGTTGTAGGAAAATCAATTGATGTCCCTGTTTTTTCAATGGGTGATAAGGTTAATCCTGTAGATATATCTAAAGCGGCTATAAGCTATGCTAAGGATAACGGATTTAATACTGTTATAATTGATACAGCAGGAAGACTACACATAGATGAAGAACTTATGAATGAACTTTCTGATATAAAAAATGAAGTCGTGCCTGATGAAATTTTGCTTGTTGTAGATGCAATGACTGGTCAGGATGCTGTAAATGTAGCAGATACCTTTAATGAAAAGCTGGATGTTACAGGTGTTGTTTTGACTAAGCTCGATGGAGATACAAGAGGTGGTGCTGCACTTTCAATTAAAGCTATGACTGGTAAACCAATTAAGTTTGCTGGAATTGGCGAGAAGATGAATGACTTAGAAGTTTTTCATCCAGAAAGAATGGCATCAAGAATACTTGGCATGGGTGATGTCCTAACCTTAATTGAAAAGGCTCAATCTGCTATTGATGAGAAGACTGCCAAGGAACTTGGAAATAAAATGATGAGTCAAGATTTTAATTTTGATGATTTTTTAAGTTATGTAGATCAGATGAAAAAAATGGGACCATTCAGCAAGATAATGGAAATGCTTCCTGGAGTGAATACGAGTGCTATGAAAGGTATGGATTTTTCTGAAGGAGAAAAGTCTATGAAAAGATATGAAGCTATTATTCATTCTATGACTATGAAGGAAAGAAAAAACCCTAACCTTGTAAGCTCAAATTCATCTAGAAAAAAGAGAATTGCAAAGGGTTCTGGGGTAACTATACAGGAAGTGAATAAGTTATTAAAACAATTTGAAATGATTAAAAAGTTTACAAAACAATTTAAGAATGGTAAAAAGATGTCTAAAAAAGGTTTGTTTGGAAACTTTCCTTTTTAGTATAAATATTCAGGTTGGTGAAAACATGTCATGTACAGCATTATGCTTACTTTGGCTAAGATGATTTCGCAATTATATGAAGGAGGTGAATATACATGGCAGTTAAAATAAGATTAAAAAGAATGGGTGCTAAAAAAGCTCCTTTTTACAGAATAGTTGTAGCTGATTCTAGAAGTCCAAGAGATGGAAGATTCATAGAAGAATTAGGATATTACAATCCAACTACAGATCCTGTTACTGTTAAATTTGATGAAGAAAAAGTTAGAACATGGATAAAGAATGGTGCTCAACCATCAGATACAGTAAAAAAACTTATAAACAAAGGTGGAATAGCAACAAAGTAGTAATTGGAGGTGTAGTCCATGAAGCAATTACTAGAGACTATAGCTAAGTCATTAGTTGATTATCCAGATAAAGTTCAGGTTGCTGAAGTTACTGGAGAACAGTCAATAATACTTGAACTAAAAGTTGCACCAGAGGATATGGGTAAAGTAATAGGAAAACAGGGTAGGATAGCGAAAGCTATAAGAACTGTTGTGAAAGCAGCAGCTGTTAAAGAAAATAAACATGTTGTTGTTGAAATAATATAAGGGTTAGCTTGCTAACTCTTATATTTTTTCATTAATTTAATTAGAAATAATCTAAATTTGGGAGGTATGCCCTCCTAAATTTTATTATGTAGGAGATGTATAAATATGGTTGTTTGTGTAAATAATAATTATATAATGCATTTTAATTAAATTAGTGGATAATTGTTTACAAATGTAATATAATTACTCTATGTTTAAACGTGTTTTGGAGGTAATTAAAATTGACAGAATTTTTTAATGTAGGTCAAATTATAAACACTCATGGTGTAAAGGGTGAAGTTAAAGTTTATCCACTAACGGATGATGCTAAACGCTTTAGAAAATTAAAAGAAGTGTATATAGATGATGAGGTAAAAAAGATAAAATGGTGCAAGATCCAGCCTGATAAAGTAATATTAAAGTTGGAAGGAATAGAAAGTATAGAAGAGGCTTTTAAATTAAAGAACAAATACATTACAATACCTAGAGAAGAAGCAGCTGATTTAAAAGAAGGTCAATATTTTATTGCAGATATAAAAGGCTGCAGTGTATTTGATGAAAATGAAAGCTATTTAGGTAAAGTTTATGATGTAATAAGCACTAAAAATAATGATGTATACTGGGTAAAAAGACCAGATGAAGAAGACTTGCTAATTCCTGCCCTTAAAGATATTATAATTAGCGTAAGTATAAATGATAGTAAAATAATTATAAAGGCTGTTGACACATGGAAAGAAAGTTAAAGATAGATATATTAACATTATTTCCTGAAATGTTTGATGTATTTAACTATAGTATAATAGGAAGGGCAAGGGAAAATAATATAGTTGAAATAAATACATATAACATAAGAGATTATAGTTTAGATAAGCATAAAAAAACCGATGATTATCCTTATGGAGGAGGGGCAGGTATGGTTATGACTCCTCAGCCTATAGTTGATTGCATAAAAAAGGTAAAGCAGAGCAATAAAGGTAAAGTTATTTTTATGGGACCTAAAGGTAAAAGGTTTGATCAAAATATGGCTAAAAATATAAGTAAAGAAAATGAAATTATTATATTGTGTGGTCATTATGAGGGAATAGATGAAAGAGTATATAAATATATCGATGAAGAAATTTCTCTTGGAGACTTTGTTTTGACGGGTGGAGAGATGGCATGTATTCCTATAGTAGATAGTATCTGCAGAATGCTCCCAGGAGTTCTAAAAACAAGCGAGAGCTATACTGACGAATCTTTTTACAGTGGACTTCTTGAATACCCTCAATATACGAGGCCAGAAGTATTTGAAGGAGAAGTGGTTCCAGAAGTTTTGCTTTCCGGTCATCATGAAAATATTAGAAAATGGAGAAGAAAAGAATCCATTTTAATTACGCTTAAAAATAGAAAAGATTTATTAGATAATATGGTTTTAAGTGAAGAGGATAAAAAAATACTTAAAGAAAATAAATAACCTTAAAAGTTATTAAAGATAAACCACTTCCAAATTTATTTGTACCAAAATGACGTCTTATGGGCATTTTAGTGCACATGAATTTCAATAGTTGAAGCAGTTTATCTATACATAAATATTTGGTGTTGCAATATATTTGTTTTTATGATAGAATACACTTTGTGCTAGTACGGGCGGTCCTCTAGGTTTAAAAGAGAAATCCACGAACGTCAAATTTATCGTTAGGAGGGAATGCACATGTTAGAAGTAATAAAGAATATCGAAGCAGAACAAATAAGGAAAGATCTACCAGCTTTTAATGTAGGAGATACTGTTAAAGTTGATGTTAAGATCAAAGAAGGAGAAAAAGAAAGAATTCAAGCTTTCGAAGGTACCGTTATAAAGAGACAAAACGGTGGTTTAAGAGAAACTTTCACTGTAAGAAGAGTAGCTTACGGAGTTGGTGTTGAAAGAACATTTCCTTTAAATGCTCCTATAATTGATACAATTAAAGTAGTAAGAAGAGGTAAAGTAAGAAGAGCTAAACTATACTATTTAAGAGATAGAGTAGGTAAAGCTGCAAAGGTAAAAGAAATAATACAAAAATAGGGGCATAAGTCCCTTTTTTATTATCATGGTGGTGGAAAAATATGGTTAAGCAGTTACTTCAACTTGGAAAGACATTAGTAATTGCACTAATAGCAGCAACGCTTATTATAATGTTTGTTTTTGAAACAGTAAGTGTTGATGGAACTTCTATGTATAGCACTCTTCATAATAATGATAGGTTAGTAATAGAGAAAGTATCTTATCGTTTTAAAAAGCCTGAGAAAGGTGATATTATAGTATTTAAATATCCAAGTGATACTAGCAAAAAATTTATAAAGAGAGTTATTGCTGTTGGTGGAGATAAAATAAAAATATCTAATGATAGAGTATACGTTAATGGCAAAAGGATAAGTGAACCTTATGCTTATTTTATAGATGGAAGTAATAATGTAATTCAGGATTATAGAATTCATAATTATGCAGAAGCAACTGTACCTAAGGATTCCGTATTCGTACTTGGTGATAATAGATATAATAGTCTTGATAGCAGATTTGAAGATGAAGTTGGATTTGTAAATGATAAGCTTATAATAGGAAAAGAATTGCTTAGAATTTATCCTTTTAATAAAATAGGAAGGGTTAGATAGTATGATTAATTCTATAAATTGGTTTCCAGGTCATATGGCCAAAACAAGAAGAGAAATAAAAGAAAACCTAAAGTTGGTGGATGCAGTAATTGAAATAAGAGATTCCAGAATTGTAAAGTCAAGTGCTAATCCTGAAATAGATAAGATTTGTGCAAATAAACCGAGGGTAATTCTTCTTAATAAATGTGATTTGGCAGAAGATAGTGTTAATAGCCAGTGGATTAAGTATTTGTCTACTGATAAAATAAATGTTTTACCCGTAAATTGTCTTAATGGTAAAGGATTAAATAAAATAAGACCAGCTTTAAATGTAATTTTGAAAGATAAATTAGAGAAGCTTAAAAATAAAGGTATACAAAATTATGTAATAAGAGTAATGGTTGTAGGTATACCTAATGTAGGTAAGTCTTCGTTTATAAATAAAATGGCTAGGAACAATATTGCAAAGATAGGCAATAAGCCTGGCGTTACTAAAAGCAGGCAGTGGATAAAAACAGATATAGGAATTGAATTAATGGATACACCAGGAATATTATGGCCTAAATTTGAGGATGAAAATGTAGGCATTAATTTAGCATTTACTGGAGCAATTAAGGATGAGATACTGGATATAGAGGAATTAGCTTTAAAATTAGTTGGATTTCTTCAAGATAATTATTCTTCAAAGATTAAAGAAAGATATAAGCTAGAAGAAATTTGTGAAAATCCACTTGATAATATGGAGAATATAGCGAGAAAAAGAGGCGCTCTTTTGAAGGGTGGAGAAATAGATTATAATAGAGTTTCAGTTATGCTGCTCGATGAGTTTAGGGATGGTAAACTTGGAAACATATCCTTAGAAAGGCCGTGATGTATTTGGATTTTCTGAAAATGAATTTTAAGGATATTAAGCAGTACGTATCTTTAAAAGATGAAAAAGAACAGCTTGAAATAGCTGATTCTTTAATTACAGATAGCAGAAAAAATGTAAGCAGCTTAGGTAAACAAATTTTAAAGAACAAAGAGAAAAAGGACCAAGAAATAAAGAGAGTACGTGGTATGTACAATTTTGATAAAAATTTTGGAGATATTATTATAGCAGGCGTGGACGAGGTTGGAAGAGGTCCACTTGCAGGTCCAATTGTAGGAGCTGCTGTTATACTCAATCTAAATGTCGTGGACAGTGAATTAATATTAGGAATAAATGACTCTAAAAAGCTAAGCCCTAAAAAAAGAGAAGAACTATCTAAAATCATAAAAGAAAAAGCTTTAAGTTATGAAATTGCAGAGTTAGATAACAGAGAGATTGATGAAAAAGGAATAGGCTGGTGTAATAATGAAATTTTTAAAATTGCTTGTTCAAGGTTAAACAAAAAACCAGCTTTGGTAATATCGGATGGTTACGCAGTTAAAGGATTAAATATTCGAAATAATTTTGTTGTTAAAGGTGATGCTAAAAGTGCAAGCATAGCTTGTGCATCTATTATAGCTAAAGTGTATAGAGATGAACTGATGCATAAATATGCTGATAAGTACCCACAATATGGTTTTGAAAGTAATGTTGGATATGGTTCAACGGGACATATTGAAGCTATTAAGAAAAATGGAGTTTGTCCAATACATAGAATGAGTTTTTTGAAAAATATTATATAGTATTAAATAAAAATGCATTTCAAGTTTTTAAATTTGAAATGCATTTTCTATATAATTTATAAGCTGCTTATTATTATTGTAGTTGAATGTGATTTCAATAACATCAAATCTAAAATCGAAGTTCATAAGATTATTCTTAGTAATGAAAAACTTTGCAGCTTTATATATTTTTAATTTTTTTGTAAAGTTTACTGCTTCACAGGGTTTGCCATAAAGAACATTGTAGCGGCTCTTTACCTCTATAAAAGCTACAGTATTATGTTTTTGAGCAATTATATCTATTTCACCAATTTTACACTTGAAATTTCTATCTAGTATAGTATAACCAAGCTTTTTGAGATGCTCATTTGCTAGATCTTCGCCGTAATTGCCTATTATTTTATTTTTTCTATACATTGAATTATTCTCCTTAGTGTTTATAAAGATAAACTACCTTAAAACTTGAAATTTATTTGTACTAAAATGCCGTATTCTGGGCATTATGGTGTACATGAATTTCAGTAGTTGAAACGGTTTATATATAGTTTAAATGATATGCTCATTTAAAAAATTTCTATATTGTATAGCTTCAAGTATATGTTCCTTTTCTATATTTTCTTTTTTATCTAAATCAGCTATTGTACGAGAAACTTTTAGTATTTTGTTATATGCTCTTATACTTAGATGGTATTTATTATATACAAATTCAAGGATTGACGAAGATTTAGCATCAAGTTTACAGTATTTTTTTATATCTTCTGACTTCATATCCGAGTTGCAATAGAAATTACATTTACTGAATCTTTCTTTTTGTATTGATCTTGCATAGTTTATTCTTTTGCGTACGGTTTCAGAGGACTCATTTTCAAATTCCCTATTTGTTAGATCGCTGTATTTTATATCATTTACAAAAGCAAAAATATCAATTCTATCCAAAAGAGGTCCCGATAATTTAGAAAGATATTTTTTTCGATCATAATCTGTGCAGGTACATGGTTTAGAAGAACCATAAAAACCGCAAGGACATGGATTAAGGGCACCTACAAGCATAAAATTAGATGGATATATTACACTTCCAGATGCTCTTGATATCATAACAGTTTTATCTTCAAGGGGCTGCCTCAATGCTTCTAAAACATTTTTATTGAATTCAAGCATTTCATCTAGAAAGAGTACTCCGGTATGAGCTAAAGAAACTTCACCAGGAGTTAATTTTGTACTTCCTCCAATAAGACTAGTTTTTGTACAGGTATGGTGAGGATTTCTAAATGGTCTTCTTGTGATCATATTATTGTCATTTAACTCACCACATATACTATATAACTTAGTTATTTCAATTGCTTCCTTATAACTGAGTTTTGGAAGTATGGAGGGTATTCTTCTAGCTATCATGGTTTTACCTGATCCAGGAGGACCGAGCAAAATTATATTATGTTTCCCAGCAGCTGCAACTTCAATTGCTCTTTTGCATGCAGTTTGGCCTGAGACATCTGAAAAATCCAGTTTATATTTAGTTTTGGATTTTATTTTGCTCTTATGGTAAGGAAGCATATCCCTATATTTTATAAAGTTTATAAGTTCAATTAGATTTCCAAAAGGGTATATTTGAGATTTTTCAGTTATTGAACATTCTTCAGCATTTTTTAGTGGAACAATGAATTTAGTAAAGCTCTTTGATAAGCCTTCTAAAACAATAGTTAAAGCACCATTTACGGGATTTATGTTTCCATTCAAGGATAATTCACCTAGTAATATGTATTCATTTGAATTGCTAAAGCTTATCTGATTTGTGGCCATTAGTATTCCAATAGCAATTGGTAGGTCGTACAAGGAGCCTTCCTTTCTAAGATTAGCTGGTGCTAAATTTACAGTTATTCTTTTAACTGGAAAGTTAAAGCCTGAATTTATTATTGCAGAGCGTACTCGTTCCTTTGATTCTCTTACAGCAGTATCAGCTAAACCGACTATATTAAAAGACGGCAAGCCTCTTGTTATATCAACTTCTACAGAGACCATAAAAGCATTTATGCCTGATAGTGCAGCTGAGTTTATTACAATAGCCAATATTAATCACCTCTAACAAAATTATTGACAATATATGTATTTATATTCAAATTATATTGAATAAAAAAAATATTTGTGTTTAGAATTAATAAAAAAAATGTAGAGGTAATTAAGCTTATGAATGATTATGATTTGTGGTTTACTACTATAAACGCGTCAAACAAAGATAAATTGAATTTAATAAAGCAGTTTGGAAATACAAAAGAAATATGGTATATGTTTATTAGTAAAAATAAAGCTATGGCAAAATTTTATTATGATAAAGATAGAATAAATCAAATTAAGCAGGAAATGATAAAAGAAGAAATAAGAGTAGTTTTTTATTATGAAGAAGATTATCCTAAGGTGTTAAAAAACTATGATGATATGCCATTTGGTTTATTCTATAAAGGTAATATAAAAAAACTAAACAGCATAAGTACTAATGTGGGAGTTGTTGGATCACGTAATTGTACTCACTATGGGTTTGATATTACTAAAATATTAATAGAGGATTTAGTTAAGCAGGACATTGGAATTATAAGTGGAATGGCAAGAGGAATAGATACCTATGCCCATACGCAATGCCTTGAGAATAATGGATATACATGTGCTGTACTTGGTTGTGGTGCAAATGTAATATATCCAAGAGAAAATAGGGGACTGTATTGCCAAATTGTTGACAAGGGGTGTATAATTTCACAATATGAGCCTAATACAAAACCAATGCCATATAATTTTCCAATTAGAAATAGAATTATAAGTGGGTTAAGTGATTTAATTATAGTGGTTGAAGCTGGGATTAAAAGTGGATCACTTATAACTGCAAATTCAGCACTTGATCAGGGAAAAGAGGTTGCAGCAGTTCCTGGTTCAGTTTTTTCAAAGGCGAGCCTTGGAACTAATATGCTAATAAAAGAAGGTGCACATTCAATTACAAAATCTAGTGATGTATTTGATATTTTAGGACTGCAGGTTAAAAATAACGGCTACAGCAATTATGAAGAAAAGATAAAATTTCAGAAACCAGAAGAAAAAAAATTATATAACCTTATTACAGATGTTCCAATGCATGTGGATGATATTAAAAGATTAACTAATATTGACATTAAGGAGTTATATGCGTTATTATTTGAAATGCAGTTAAAAAATGAAATTTTATGTCTAGGCGGAAATTATTATGTTAAAATTAATAACGCTTTTAAATAATATATTTGAATATTTTAAGACAGAATTTTGGAGGGGATAAGATGGGACAAAAATTAGTGATAGTTGAATCACCTGCTAAAGCTAAAACTATAGGAAAATATCTTGGAAGTAATTATATTGTAGAAGCATCTATGGGACATGTAAGAGATTTACCTAGAAGTACTTTAGGAGTAGATGTTGAAAATGATTATACACCTAAATATATAACCATAAGGGGTAAAGGCGAACTTTTAGATAAAATAAGGAAAGTAGCTAAAAAGTGTGATAAAATTTATCTTGCAACCGACCCTGATAGGGAAGGTGAAGCTATATCCTGGCATTTGGAAAAAGTTCTTAAGATTGATGAATGTGAAAAGTGTAGGATTGAATTTAATGAGATAACTAAGAATGCTGTTAAAAATGCAATTAAAAATCCAAGAAAAGTAAATGTTTCTCTTGTCGATGCCCAGCAGGCAAGAAGAATTTTAGATAGATTAGTTGGTTATAAGATTAGCCCTATTTTATGGAGAAAAGTTAAATGGGGACTTAGTGCAGGTAGAGTTCAATCAGTTGCACTCAAAATGATCTGCAATAGAGAAAAGGAAATTAATGATTTTAAACCAGAAGAATATTGGACTATTGAAAGTGAAGTCAGCAAAAATAAAAGTGGTAAAGCCTTTGTACTAAAGCTTGTTTATTATAAGGGTAAAAAGATCAGCATAACAAATAAAGAACAGAATGATAAAATTATAGATGAACTTAAAAATGGAGAATTCAAAGTATCAAAAATAAAGAGTGGAACAAAGAATAAAAATTCTCTTCCACCTTTTACAACCAGTACACTACAGCAGGATGCCAACAGAAAACTTAATTTTTCTACTAAAAAAACAATGTCAGTAGCACAACAGCTATATGAAGGCGTAGAAGTAAAAGGTCATGGAACTATAGGTCTTATTACTTATATGAGAACTGATTCTGTAAGAGTAGCGTTAGAGGCTCAGAATGCGGCAAAGGATTTTATAGTTACTGAATATGGCAAAGAATATTTTCCAGAGAAATTTAAAGTATATAAGGGAAAGAAAAATGCCCAAGATGCACATGAAGCTATAAGACCTACATATATAGATCTTACTCCAGATAAGGTTAAGGCAAGTTTAAAGGATGATCAATATAAACTATATAATTTAATATGGTGCAGATTTATAGCAAGTCAAATGGCAAATTGTATTCTAAATAGCATTTCTGTTGATGTAAGTAATAATGATTACACTTTTAGAGTTACAGGAAGCAGTATAAAATTTGAAGGATTTATGAAAATATATAAATATGTGACTGAAGATGAAGAAGATAGCCAAAAGATACCTTCATTAGTTGAAAACGAAAAATTGCTTTGTAAGAAAATCGAAGGAAAACAACACTTTACGCAGCCGCCTGCAAGATTTAGTGAAGCATCCCTAGTTAAAACTTTAGAGGAAAATGGTATAGGAAGACCAAGTACCTATGCACCTATAATTTCAACCTTATTGGATAGAAAGTATATAAGAAAAGAAAAAAAAGTTATATATTCCACAGAACTTGGAAATATTGTGAATAATATAGTCAGTGAATATTTTAAGCAGATTGTAGACGTAGAATTTACTGCTGACATGGAAAATAAGCTCGATAATATAGAAGAAGGCAAAGAAAATTGGAATAAGGTTGTAGACGAATATTTTAAACCACTTGAAAAATCTATTGAGGTTGCTGAGAAGGAAGTTGCTAAAATAACAATAGAGGATGAAGTAACTGATATAAAATGCGATAAATGTGGAAAAAATATGGTTATAAAGCATGGTAGATTTGGTGATTTTTTAGCTTGTCCTGGATATCCTGACTGTAAAAATACAAAACCTATTGTGGAAGAACTTAAGGTAAGCTGTCCAAAGTGTGGCGGAAAGGTAGTTGCTCGTAAAAGTAAAAAAGGAAGAAAATTCTATGGGTGCAGCAATTATCCCGACTGCGATTTTGTTAGTTGGTTTGAGCCTTCAGATGAGAAATGTCCCGAATGCGGAAGTTATATGGTTAAGAAAACTAGTAAATCAAAAGGGGAATATCTTGAGTGTTCAAATAGTGAATGTAAGCATGAAAAAAAGTTAGGAGATAATTAGTACTTAACCATTTTGTTGACTATGAAGTATAATTTTATAGAATTTAAAGTTGAATTTTAAAATTTATTATGATATTATTTTAATGGTTTTACGTTCAATTCGAAATGTTAAGAAAAATTATAATATTTTAAATTGATAATAAACTTTAAAATAAAGTATAAATAAATGGAGGAATACTAATGTCTACACTATTAAATAAAACACGAATGCTAAATAAGATACTTCAAAAAACTGGTGCGGAACCTGTGGTTTTTAATGATATATGTAAACTTTTAAGTAATGTACTTGAATGTAATGTATATGTTATAAGCAGAAAGGGAAAAATACTAGGGTATAATTTTTCAAGTGGATTTGAGTGTGAAGTTGTAAAAAATGATTTTATAAATGAAATGAAGTTTCCAGAGTTATATAATAATAAGTTGTTAAATTCTTATGAGACTAGTGCTAATATACATAGTAATGGAACATGCTTTTTTGAAGATGATGCTAAATGTGCAATAAGTGATAAAATCTCTACTATAGTTCCTATAATTGGGAACAGGGAAAGATTGGGTACACTCTTACTTGCAAGATTTGACAAGCAGTTTGATGACGATGATTTAGTTTTAGCAGAATATAGTGCGACTATTGTTGGACTTGAAATTTTGAGGTCTAAAAATGATGAAATTGAACTAGAAGCAAGAAAAAAAGCTGTTGTTCAATTAGCGATAGGAACATTGTCTTATTCAGAGTTGGAAGCTGTAGAACACATATTTAACGAGTTAGATGGTGATGAGGGATTACTTGTTGCTTCTAAGATAGCAGATAAAGTTGGTATAACACGTTCAGTTATTGTAAATGCTCTTAGAAAATTTGAAAGTGCAGGGGTTATTGAATCAAGATCACTTGGAATGAAGGGAACACATATAAAAATATTGAATGATAAACTCATGGATGAATTAAAAAAAATAAAATAAAATGTATTGATTAAGCAAATGCTATATGATATACTACTTAGAGTAAAAATACACACATTATCCAATTTGTAAATCGGTGCTTTTTTAAAATTCCTTTTTAATTAAGTGATTTACATTAAAAGATAATGGAGGTAATAACCAATTTTAAGGAGGAAAAATTTTATGTCAGTTATTTCAATGAAACAATTATTAGAAGCAGGTGTACATTTCGGTCACCAAACTAGAAGATGGAATCCAAAAATGGCTCCATACATTTTTACAGAAAGAAATGGAATATACATAATCGATTTACAGAAAACTGTAAAAAAGATTGATGAAGCTTATAATTTCATTAAAAGTGTTTCTGAAGAAGGAAAAGATGTACTTTTTGTAGGAACAAAGAAGCAAGCTCAAGAAGCTATTTCAGAAGAAGCTGTAAGAAGTGGAATGCACTTTGTTAATAATAGATGGTTAGGTGGAATGTTAACTAACTTCAATACTATAAAGACTAGAATTCAAAGGTTAGCAGATTTAAAGAAAATGGAAGAAGATGGAACATTCGAAGTTTTACCTAAGAAAGAAGTTACACTTTTAAAAGGCGAAGAAGAAAAACTTGTTAAAAATTTAGGTGGTATAACAAATATGCAACAAGAAAATATAGGAGCATTATTTGTAGTAGATCCTAGAAAAGAGAAAAATGCTATTTCTGAAGCTAAGATTTTAGGAATTCCTGTTGTTGCTATTGTAGATACAAATTGTGATCCAGATGAAGTGGATTATGTAATACCTGGTAATGATGATGCTATAAGAGCTGTAAAATTAATAACAGCTAAAATTGCTGATGCAGTAATTGAAGGCAGACAGGGAGAACAATTAGCAGAATAGAATTTTATAAATGAAAATTTATTTTATAAAACATTAACGGAGGTAATAGTATATGATTTCTGCAAGTGCAGTTAAAGAACTTAGAGAAAGAACTGGAGCCGCAATGATGGCTTGTAAAAAAGCATTAACAGAAGCAAATGGTGATGCTGAAAAAGCTATTGAAATATTAAGAGAAAAAGGATTAGCAGCTGCAGCTAAAAAAGCTGGCAGAATTGCTTCCGAAGGTTTAGTTTTAGCATATGTTGATGAAAGTAGCAAAAGTGGAGCAGTAGCAGAGGTTAACTGCGAAACTGATTTCGTTTCAGAAAATGAGAGCTTTAAATTATTAGCTAAAAATGTTGCTAAAATGGCAGCATTAAGTAATGCTAAAGATGTAAATGAACTTTTAGAACAAAAGTATATTGAAGATGAAAGCGTAACATTAAAAGAATTTGTTACTAATTTAATTTCAAAATTAGGAGAAAATATTAATGTTAGAAGATTCACTAAATTTTCTGCTGAAAATGGATTAGTTGAAAGCTATGTTCATGCAGGAGGAAAAATAGGTGTTCTTGTAAAATTAAATTCAGATAAAGTTGTTCCAGAAGTATCAACTTTGGCTAAAGATATTTGTATGCAGATAGCTGCTGCAAATCCACTTTTCTTAGATGAAACTTCAGTTGATCATGAAGCATTAGATAAAGAAAGAGAAATATATAGAGTTCAAGCTTTAAATGAAGGAAAACCTGAAAAAATAGTTGAAAAAATGGTTGAAGGTAGAATAAAGAAATATTTGAAAGAAGTTTGCCTTGTTGATCAATTATGGGTTAAAGATTCAGAACTTACTATATCTAAGCTTGTAGATAAAGTAGCAAAAGAAGTAGGAGCTAAAATTACTATAGCTGATTTTGTTAGATTTGAAAGAGGCGAAGGTATAGAAAAGAAAGAAGAAAATTTTGCTGAAGAAGTTCAAAGACAAATGCAGCAAAATAAGTAAAATAAAAGAGAGAACACGGAGTGTTCTCTTTTTTTAAAAGCCAATCAAAATAATAATATGCTGGCACGTTATGGAGGTATACTATGGAATCAGTAAAATATAAAAGGATAATGCTAAAAATTTCTGGAGAAGCTCTTGCTGGGGAAAATGGATATGGAATAGATTTTGATGTAGCAAATAGAATTGCCCAAGAGATAAAGGAAATTGTTGATATTGGATTAGAAGTAGGAGCTGTGGTAGGCGGTGGAAATATCTGGCGTGGAAGAAATGGCGAAGGTATGGATAGAACAACAGCAGATTATATGGGAATGCTTGCAACATGTATAAATGCATTGGCTCTTCAAGATTCTCTTGAAAACATAGGAGTTATTACAAGAGTTCAGACAGCTATAGAAATGAAGCAAATTGCAGAACCATTTATAAGAAGAAGAGCTATGAGACATTTAGAGAAGGGCAGAGTTGTAATTTTTGGTGGAGGAACTGGAAATCCATATTTTTCAACTGATACTACAGCAGCATTAAGAGCAGCAGAAATTGAGGCGGATGTAATACTTTTAGCTAAAAAAGTAGATGGTGTTTATAATAAGGATCCTCATAAGTATGCAGATGCTGTCAAATATGATAAATTAAGCTATATAGAAGTGTTAGATAAAAATTTACAGGTTATGGATTCTACTGCCACATCACTTTGTATGGATAATAATATACCTATAATTGTGTTTGGACTAGATATTCCTGGAAATATTAAAAAGGCTGTATCAGGTGAGAAAATTGGAACTTTAATATCTAAATAATATTAAGGAGGTAAATCTATGGTAAAAGAGATAATTAAAGAAGCAGAAGAAAAAATGAAAAAAAGTATTTCTGTTTTAAAGCAGGATCTATCAACTATGAAGGCAGGAAGAGCTAATCCTTCTATACTAGACAGAATAGAAGTTGATTATTATGGAACAATGACTCCACTTAATCAAATGGCTAATGTTTCTGCGCCGGAACCAAGAATACTATTAATTCAGCCATGGGATAAATCTTCTATAAAAAATATAGAAAAGGCTATACTTGTTTCTGATTTAGGATTAAACCCATCAAATGATGGAGCTGCTATAAGGCTTGTAATTCCTGAATTAACTGAAGAGACAAGAAAAAATATTGTAAAGAATGTTAAAAAAGCTGGAGAAGAAAGCAAAGTAGCAGTAAGATCTATAAGAAGAGATGCAAATGATAAAGTTAAAGCTCTAAAAAAAGACAATTCTATTACTGAAGATGAAGCTAAAAAGGCAGAGGATGACATTCAAAAGAAAACTGACTCATTTATAAAGGAAATAGAAAACCTTGTGGAGATTAAGGAAAAGGAAGTTATGACTGTTTGATTTAATGTTTTGACTTTCCTAAAAAAGGGATTAAAGTTTTAAATAGCCTGCGTATGCTTATTCGCAGGTTTTTTAATATTTTTATTATATTATTTTATTAAATAGTGCTGTATAATTTATTTAAAGATAAACTGCTTAAAACTTAAAAATGGTTTATTTATAAAATGAAGATTATACTTTGATTGGAGATAAGGTTATGTGGAAATTTCTAAATGGAACTAATAAAAAAGAGGTTAATGATGTAAGTGTTAAAATTGATATGAATAATATTCCTGTACATATAGCAATAATAATGGATGGAAATGGTAGATGGGCAAAGCAAAAGAATTTACCAAGAACACTAGGACATAAAGCAGGAGTGGAAACTCTAAAAAAAATAGTAAGAGAGTGCAGTGATATTGGTGTTAAATATCTTACTGTATATGCTTTTTCAACTGAAAATTGGAAAAGACCTAAGGATGAAGTGAGTGGTCTTATGAAATTATTGGTTGAGTATCTTAAAAATGAACTTAATGAACTTAACGAAAATAATGTTATCATACGTACCATAGGTAATATATACAAGCTTCCTAAGCCATGCATAGATATTTTAAATGAATCCATTGAGGATACAAAAAATAATTCTGGTCTTGTTTTAAATTTAGCATTAAATTATGGTGGAAGGTATGAAATTTTAAGAGCAGTAAAAAATATATTTAATGATTATGAAAAAGGATTGATATCTGATGAGGATATGAGGAATTTAGATGATAATAAATTTGAAGAATATCTATACACTAAAGGAATTCCTGATCCTGATGTTATCATAAGACCAAGTGGAGAGCAGCGCTTAAGTAACTTTCTTTTATGGCAATGTGCATACTCTGAGTTTTGGTATTCAAATATAAATTGGCCGGATTTTTCTATAAATGACCTTCATAAGGCTATAAGTGATTATCAAAATAGAGATAGAAGGTTTGGAGGAGTAAATAATGGAGAAAATAAATAAAAGGTATATAGGAGCAGTATTTTTAGCACCCTTACTTATATTTTTATTTTTAGGTGGAATATACCTAAGATTATTGATATTTGTATTATCCATTTTAGGACTATATGAATACTATAAAGTTTCAAAAGAAAAACAAATTAATCCTATGTCCATATTGGGATATACGCTTTGTATATTATATTATATTTTTCTTGGAAATAATAATTATAAATTGTTAATGTTTTTTATAGTAATCGGAGTGTTTTTAATGTTTTGTGTTCCAATATTTAATACAAAATATAACTATTTGGACATTGGAGTTACTATACTTGGATTTATATATGTAGCTGTGTTTTTTAGTTTTATAGTTTTAACTAATAGATTGATGTATGGAAAGTATTTAGTGTGGCTTATATTTATAGCTTCATGGCTGTGTGATACGTTTGCCTATTATTTTGGAAGACTTTTAGGAAAAACTAAACTTTGTCCTAAGGTTAGTCCCAAAAAAACTGTCGAAGGGTCCTTAGGCGGGCTGCTTGGAAGTGTAATTGCATGTACAATATATGGATATGTAATATATAGCTATGGGGTTAAGATTCCAATATATAATTATGCAGTTATTGGACTTTTATGTGGAGTTTTTTCTCAGTGTGGAGATTTAGCTGCTTCATCAATAAAAAGATATGTAGGAGTTAAAGATTACAGTAATCTTATACCGGGACATGGAGGCATATTAGATAGATTTGATAGTATACTTTTTTCAGCTGTTATTGTGTATTATTATTTGAGCTTTATTGTATTTTAATAATATAAATAAAATATTTTTGTAAATTCAAAAAGTTTGCCACTATAAAAGGACAAACTTTTTTGAATTTAGTGTATAATATAAGATATATTAATTAGTCGGTTTAGAGGGAAGTGATAATATGCAGCTAAACAGCATACAAAGCAGAATTAGTACAAGTAAATCATCAAATTACATATTTGTTAAGGGTAAATCCAATAGTGGGAAAACTATTACTGTTGTAAATAGAGCAATTTTTCTTAAAAATAATTATTGTTTATATGATAATGATAGAATTTTAATAATATGTTCCGATAACAAAAAGTTAGACAAACTAAAAAATTTATTTGTAAGTATGTCTATGGAAGCTGAAGGAAGATATATGACACTTCTTGAGCCTAAAGTTAATGTTGTCGATATTATGAGCTTAGAAAGCATAACAAATAAATATAATAGGTTTAATATTGTAACGCGGGAAAATAAGCTTTTATACCTCAAAGAGGCACTTAAAGAGGTAAGGATTAAATATCCTATGATAAAAGCATATGAAGATGATAAATTAGAGCTTTTATTAAGCGAAATAAGTTGGATTAAAAGTTGTAAATATAGTTTAGAAGATTATCAGAAAGCAGATAGAATCAAAGGAAATGGAATTGGTAAAAGACTTAATAAGAATTCTTTATATAGAGAAGCAATATTTAAGTTAATGCTTAAATATAATGAAATTATGAAAAAAAATGGGGTTATGGATAAAGAGGATAAGATACTAAATGCAATAAGCTATATAAAGAACAATCATAAATTAAGCTTTACGCATATAATTGCTGAAGATATTGAAAATTATACAAGAGCTGAAATAAGCTTAATAAGGGCACTAGGCAATAAAAAAGAGTATTCAACAATATTTTTTACATTTAATAAAGATAATATTTCAAATAAAAATGCTTGGTTTGTTAAAAGCAGAAAATTAAGCACAATTTCTGATGGTGATAAAATAAAAAGTTTTATTCTTAAAAACATTTATAATGATAGTAATAAAACAAATAAAGATATAGCTATTAAATCTATAGAGAGCTTTATATATAACGATTTAAAGCATAGTACAAGCTTTAGCTTTGTTAGGGATATTGATAATAAATCTGAAATAATACTAAATGAAGACAATATAAAATATATTGAGGCAGATATGAATAAAATCCCTGTATTTAATGACATAGCAGCAGGTGAACCTATAATGATAAATCCTGAAATAACAGATGATTTTTATATGCCAAAGTACTGGATTAAAGGTGCAAAAGACTGCTTTATGTTGAAAATTAAGGGAGATAGTATGGTTAATGCAGATATTTGTGATGGAGATTATGTTGTTATAAAAAAGGAAGCGATGGCTCAGAATAAAGATATAGTTGCAGTAGATATAGATGGAAGTGCTACATTAAAAAGGCTTAATATAACAAAAAACAAAGTGCTTTTAATGCCTGAAAATGATAAATATAAGCCTATAGTTATAGATGAAGACGAAGGTGCAAGGATTATTGGAATTGCTATAGGAGTGCTTAAAATAAAATAATATATGATGAACTTCTTGAATATTAATTAATAGATATTATTTAAATGTTTAAGGAGTAATCATTTTGAAAAAATACAAAAAGCTAATAGAATGTGTTCTTTTGCTTGTAGCATTTATCATGCTGACTATGATAATAAAATACTATTTCAAACCATTTTTTGTAATGCTTTTTTTAATTATAATGTGTACACCAATATATAATTTTTTGTGTAAAATCAATATTTTTAATAATAAAATAAATGCTGCGATAAGTATAGTACTTGTTAATACTGTGATTTTTATATTTTTTATTTACATAGGGAACTTTATTATAAGGGAAATTGGAATTAATGTCATAAATGATTTTGGTAATGTGGATTTTAATAAAATATATTTTTTTAAGGATATAAATATAGCTGATATTCTTGAAAAGGTAAAAGTCCAAATTACTAATTTTTTTAATAGTGATTTTATAAGAAAAGGAGCTCTATATACTACAGATACTATTTTGGCATATTTTGTTGGTAACATTGCTGTTTACTTTATTTTGGTGGATAAATATGATATAGTTAATTTATCTAAAATTGTGCTGCCAGATATTAATATACAACTCATATATAAAAAAATTGGTGAATTAAGAAAGATGATTGCAGTAGAATTCTCTTTGGTGATAATAACTACAGTAGAGACAGTTATCGGTCTTTTAATACTAGGAGTAGATAATGCGGTTGTATTTGGTATACTGTGTGGAATTTTAGATATATTGCCATATGTCGGAACTATACTTGTTTTCCTACCTTTGATTTTGTATAACATTTATTTGAAAAATTATATAATAGCATTTGGAATATTTACTTTATATATACTACTTCAGGTGAATAGACAGATTTTGGAAACGAAGTTTATGAGTAGCAGATTAAAGGTACATCCACTCTTAATATTGATTTCTTTGTATATAGGGATGAAGCTTTTTGGCATAATAGGGATATTTATGGGACCATTGTATGTAATAAGTGCAAAGGAGATAATATTCTCAGTTTAAGGTTATAATAGGAGTTGATATAATGAAAAATATATCCATAATTGGAGCAACTGGTTCAATAGGAACTCAGACACTGGAGGTAATAAGAAGTGACATACATAAATATAAATTAATTGCAGTTACAGCTAATAAAAGTTACGAAAAGATGATACATATAATAGATGAATTTAATCCTGAAATTGCAGTACTTACGGATGAGATGGCTTATAAAAATTTATGCAGCTATTTTAAAGACAAAAGTATAAAAACAGAAATAAAATTTGGAATGGAGGCCTTAAATGAAGCCGCTTCAAATAAGGACGCTGATATAGTTGTTACATCTATAGTTGGTATGATTGGACTTATGCCTACTATAAGTGCTATAAGAGCAGGAAAGGATATAGCGCTTGCTAATAAAGAGACACTTGTGGTTGGTGGAGAAATTGTAAAAGAAGAAGCGAAGAAGTACGGAGTTAAAATACTTCCAGTAGACTCAGAACACGGAGCTATTTTTCAATGTCTTCAAGGAAATGATCATAAAGCTGTTAAAAATATACTCCTTACAGCTTCTGGAGGACCATTTAGAGGCAAAACTGAAGAAGAGCTAAAGAATGTTACAGTTAAAGAGGCCTTAAATCATCCAAATTGGAGTATGGGAAGTAAAATTACAATTGATTCTGCAACACTTATGAATAAAGGGCTTGAGGTTATAGAAGCTCACTGGCTTTTTGATATGCCTTTTAAAAATATTAAAGCAATAGTTCATCCACAAAGCATAATACATTCCATGGTTGAATACAAGGATGGAAGTATTATTTCACAAATGGCAGTTCCAGATATGAAACTTCCAATACAATATGCACTAAATTATCCCGAAAGATGTGAAGCTGTTATTGAACCACTTGATTTTTTTTCTATACCAAGCCTTCAATTTGAAAAACCAGATTTAGATACATTTAAATGCTTAAAATTTGCATATGAAGCAGGAGAAGCGGGTGGAATAATGCCAACAGTGCTAAATGCAGCAAATGAGTATGCAGTAGATTTGTTTTTAAAGGAAAAAATTAGTTTTAATAAAATACATGAGATTATATATGATGCTTTAAATTCTTTTGAAAATAAGTGTATAAAGGATGTAAATACTATAATAGAAGAAAATAAAAAAGTAATTAATTATTTGAAAAATAAATATAACAAGTAGGAGTGGTGGATTTGAGCCTTACTAATATAATAATAGCTATTTTAGTTTTAGGATTAATAGTATTGATACATGAATTGGGACATTTTATACTTGCTAAATTAAATGATGTAAATGTAGAAGAGTTTTCTATAGGAATGGGACCTAAAATACTAGGGTTCACCGGGAAAGAAACTCAATATTCACTTAGAATACTTCCTATAGGTGGATATGTTAAGATGCTTGGGGAGCAGGAAAAAAGTGACGACGTGCGTGCGTATAATAATAAATCACCGCTTAGAAGATTAAGTATTGTATCAGCTGGACCAATTATGAATATTATACTTGCAGTAATTTTATATGCTATAATTACTGGAACTAGTGGATACTATTCTAAGCGGATAAGTTCGATTGTCCCAAATTCACCAGCAGAAAAAGCTGGAGTTAAAGCGGGAGATGTAATAGTAAAAGCAAATAATTCTACAATGATTACAAGTGATGATTTTTCTCTTAAAATGTATTTAAATAAAGGTAATCCTATAAATGTTATAGTAAAAAGAAATGGAGAGACTAAAAGTTTCAATCTTACACCTATGAAGGATACTAAAGAAAATAGATATCTCATAGGAGTAGGCTTTACTAATGTGAAAAATCCATCCGTAATTGAAAGTATTAAGTATGGCTTTAGTGAGACTGCATTTATGGTAAAAGAGGTTTTTATTAGTCTAAAAATGCTGTTTACTGGTAAATTATCTGCTCAAGATGTTTCTGGACCTGTTAGTATAATAAGAGTGACTGGGGCAGCAGCTAATGCAGGCTTGATAACGCTTATAAATTTTATGGCATTTTTAAGTGCTAATGTAGGATTGTTTAATTTATTACCTATTCCAGCACTTGACGGAAGTTATGTTCTATTATTTTTATTTCAAATAATAACGGGTAAAAAGGTAGATGATGATAAGGTTGGTGTAATAAATACAATAGGTTTTGCACTGCTTATGGCACTTATGGTTATAGTTACTATAAAGGATATTTTATATCCACTTAAAATTTAGTTTTTTTAGAGGTGTAGTGTTATGATGAGGGTAGAAACGAAAAAAATAAAGGTAGGAAATAAATTTGTTGGAGGAGATTCACCAGTATCTGTTCAATCTATGACTAATACTGATACTAGAGATTCTGCATCAACTATAGAACAAATAAAAAGATTTGAAATGGCAGGTTGCGACATAGTAAGATGTGCTGTACCAGATATTGAGGCTGCTAAAGCATTAAAGGAGATCACTAAAAATACCAAGATGCCAGTAGTTGCGGATATACATTTCGATTACAGATTAGCACTTGAGTCCATAGAAAATGGAATTTCTGCTCTTAGAATTAATCCAGGAAACATAGGATCAAAAGAGAGAGTAGAGTTAGTGGCATCTCGTGCTAAGGAAAAAAATATACCAATACGTATTGGAGTTAACTCTGGTTCACTTGAGAAGGAACTTTTAGCTAAGTATAATGGAGTTTCAGCAGAAGGATTAGTTGAGAGTGCTTTAAAGCATGTCAAAATACTTGAAAACGTGAATTTTGATGATATTGTAATATCCATTAAATCTTCTAATGTTCAGATGATGATAGAAAGTTACAGGTTAATATCTAAAAAGGTTAATTATCCACTGCATCTTGGAGTTACAGAAGCAGGAACTATATGGAGAGGAACTATAAAATCTTCAATTGGTATAGGGGCACTCTTAAGTGAAGGCATTGGCGACACTATTAGAGTATCTTTGACAGGAGATCCTGTAGAAGAAGTAAAAGTAGGAAGAGAAATACTTAAAACTTTTGGTTACATTAATAGTGGAGTGGAATTTGTTTCATGCCCTACTTGTGGAAGAACCTCAATTGATTTGATAAAAATTGCAAATGAAGTTGAAAAGAAACTTGAAAACTGCAATAAAAATATAAAGGTTGCTGTAATGGGATGCGTTGTAAATGGGCCTGGTGAAGCTAGAGAAGCTGACATTGGAATAGCAGGAGGAAAAGGAGAAGGTCTTATATTTAAAAAAGGGAAAATAGTTAAAAAAGTAAAAGAACAATACTTAGTAGATGAACTTATGAAAGAAATTGATAATATGTAGTTTTCTAAGCATAGGTTAAAATAATTACAAATAATATAATTTTCCAAAAACAAGTTGGCTTTCTTCATTTAGTATGTAATTGGGTACTTCATAAGTTTTTAACTTTTTATTGAAATTTTTAGTTGAGTGTGATACACTAGAAGCAGTTTAAAGTTTACTTATAGATTTTGCTTTTAAGAGTGGGTTCAAAACCCGCTCTTTAATTTTGTAGGCGCAACATAATAGGTTGCGCTTTTCGTTAAGGTGATTTCTACAGGATAGAGCTGCTTTAATATATGTGTTCATTAGAAGCTATCATAAAGATTTGTTTAAAATATTTAAAATAGCAAAACATATGTTGTGAGGAGGGATAAAATGTTAGAAGAAGTAGAAGGAATAATTAAAAAAGAAGTTGAAGAATTAGGTTATGAATTTTACCATTTAGAACTTGTCAATGAGTCAGGAGAAAATTATCTTAGAGTATATATAGATAGTCCAAATGGAATAGGACTTGATGATTGTGAAAAAGTAAGCAGAAAGGTAAGTGATATTCTTGATGAAAAAGATCCTATTCCTTACAGTTACTACTTAGAAGTGTCATCAGCAGGTATATTTAGGACTTTATTTACAGATGAGCATTTAAAAAGGTATAATGGAAGTATGGTAAAATTAAAAATAAAAGGTACCTTTACTGGTAAAAAAGAATTTTTAGGTAACCTAAATGGATTTGATGATGAGAGCGTAAGCATTGTTAATAACAATGAAATAATAAAAATTCCTAGAAAAAAAATAAAAAGAGTAACTTTAGAAGGGGAGCTTTAGAGGAGGGTTAAAGATGAATCAGGAATTTATACAGGCGCTTAAAGAAATAGTTGGTGAAAAAGGGATAAGCGAGGATATGCTTTTTGAAACTATAGAAGATGCTTTAGTTGCTGCATATAAAAAGAATTATGCAAAGGTAGCAGAAAATGTTCATAATGTAAAAGTAACTTTAGATAGAGATAATGGAGAAATACATGTTTATTCTCAAAAAAAAGTTGTAGAAGAGGTTTTTGATAATATAACAGAAATTTCGTTAGATGATGCTAAAAAGATAAATTCTGTATATCAGCTTGATGATATGGTTGATATTGAAATTACACCTAAAAGCTTTGGAAGGGTAGCAGCCCAAGCTGCAAAACAAGTAGTTGTCCAAAGAATTAAAGAGGCAGAAAGAAGCCTTATTTATAATGAATTTCAAGAAAAAGAGTTTGATATTGTAACTGGTACAGTACTTAGGAAAGATAAGGGAAATGTTTTGATTGATCTTGGAAGAATTGAAGCTATTCTTACACCATCAGAGCAAATTGCCAGTGAAGATTATGTGTATAATTCTAGAATAAAATTATATATAGTTGAAGTTAAAAATACTACTAAGGGAGCGCAGGTTGTTATATCAAGGACTCATCCTGGTCTTGTTAAAAGATTATTTGAACTTGAAGTTCCTGAAATATATAATGGTATTGTGGAAATAAAGGGTATTGCAAGAGAGGCTGGTTCAAGAACTAAAATAGCTGTTTATTCAAATGATGAAAATGTAGATGCTATGGGAGCTTGTGTTGGTCAAAAGGGTATAAGAGTTCAAAATATAGTTAACGAACTTAGAAACGAAAAAATTGATATAATTAAATGGAGTAAGCTTCCAGAAGAGTATATTGCTAACTCTATAAGTCCAGCTAAAGTAGTTGATGTAGAAATTGACGAGGAAAATAAATCGGCAAAAATTGTAGTTGAAGATAATCAGCTTTCACTTGCTATCGGTAAGGAAGGTCAGAATGTACGTCTTGCAGCTAAATTAACTGGATGGAAAATTGATATTAAGAGTAAATCTCAAGTTGAAGTTAAAGACGATGAAGAGTAAAACATAATTGTATTTTATCGGAGGTGGTATTAATGAAAGTTAAAAAAATACCTCAAAGAATGTGCACAGGATGTATGGAAATGAAGCCTAAAAAGGAGCTTATAAGAGTTGTTAAAAATAAAGATGGAGAAGTTTCTATAGATGTTACAGGTAAAAAACCAGGCAGGGGAGCATACATATGCAGAAGTATAGAATGCTTGGAAAAAGCAGTGAAACAAAAAAGGCTTGAAAAAAATCTTGAAAAAAAAATTGACGATGAATTATATGCTAAGCTAAAGGATGAGATTACTAATGAATAATAAATTTCTGCAATTTTTAGGAATAGTTAAAAAATCTGGGAAGATTGCCGAAGGATACAATAAGTGCGAAGAAACTATAAAAAGTGGAGTGGCAAAATTAATAATACTTTCTGATGATGCTTCTGAGAATACTAAGAATAAGTTTCAAAACTATTCTCTTAGATATGAGATACCTATTATAAGTAATGGATTTTTAAGTGAAGATTTGGGAAAAATACTTGGTAGGGAAGAAATAAAAGTATTATGTATTACTGACTATAAAATGAGCTGCAAATTAATAAGCATATTGAAACAGCAAAATGATTAAACGGGGGTGTATGATTTGTCGAAGATTAGAATATATGAATTATCAAAAGAATTAGGTAGATCAAGTAAAGAGCTTATTACCATTCTTGAAGATGAGTTTGGAATAAAAGTAAAGAATCATATGAGTGCAATAGATGAAGAAGATGCAGAACTTATTAAAGAAATGATATTAGATGATGAAAAAGAAACAGCAGTTGATAAAAAAGATGATAATGCTTCTTCAAATATAGTTGAAGAATATGAGGAAATAGTTGACAACAGCATAAAGGTTAGAAAAAATAGAAAAATCAAAAGTAAAAGCAAGGACTTTGAAGATGATTCAAACAAATCAAATGCCAATTCATCTGATTTAGATGAGAGAGGTGTTATAGAAGTTGATAATACTTTAACAGTTAAGGATTTAGCTGAAAAACTAAAAAAGCCAACTACTGAAGTTATTAAGCAGCTTATGTTTATGGGAGTGCTTGCTGCCATAAATCAAGAGATAGATATTGAAACAGCTAAAAAGGTTGCTGATAAATTTAATTATGATGTTGTAATAAAAACTGACGAAGAGGAAAAGAAAGAACTTGAAAGTGAATTTGAAGACGAATTTGAGGATGAAGATGAAGAGTTAGATAAGAATTTAGTTAAGAGACCTCCAGTTGTAACTGTAATGGGTCATGTTGACCATGGAAAAACATCACTTCTTGATGCTATAAGAAAATCAAGCGTTACAGAAACAGAAGCAGGTGGAATAACACAGCATATAGGTGCTTATACAGTTAATGTTAATGGAGGGAAGGTAACCTTCTTAGACACTCCAGGACATGAAGCTTTTACTGCAATGAGAGCTAGAGGAGCTCAAATTACTGATGTTGTAATTCTTGTTGTTGCTGCGGATGATGGTATTATGCCTCAAACAAAAGAAGCAATAAATCACTGTAAGGCGGCTAAAGTTCCTATTGTTGTGGCAATAAATAAAATTGATAAACCTGGTGCAAATATAGACAGAGTAAAACAAGAACTTTCAGAGGAAGGACTTATAGCTGAAGATTGGGGTGGAGATACTGTTTGTGTTCCAGTTTCAGCACGTACCAAAGAAGGAATCGATAGTTTACTTGAAATGACAGTACTTACTTCTGAAATACTTGAACTTAAGGCTGATCCAAAACGTAAGGCAAAGGGTACTGTAATTGAAGGAAAACTAGATAAGGGAAGAGGAGCAGTTGCATCACTTCTTGTTCAAAATGGTACACTTCATGTTGGAGATTCAATTATAGTTGGCTCTACTTATGGAAGAATAAGAGCTATGTTTGATGATAAGGGTAAAAAAATAAAATTAGCTGGACCTTCAGTTCCTGTTGAAGTACTTGGATTATCTGATGTTCCAGAAGCAGGAGATAAATTTAATGTAGTAAAAGATGAAAAGACAGCTAGAAATATGGCTGATCTTAGAGTGGAAAAACTTAGAAATGCAAATCTTGCAGCTAAACATAAGGTTTCTCTAGAGGATTTATACAATCAAATTAAAGAAGGAAAAGTTAAAGAACTTGGACTTATAATAAAAGCAGATGTTCAAGGTTCAGTTGAAGCTGTTAAACAGTCTTTTGAAAAATTGTCAACTGATGAAGTAAAAATAAGGGTTATACATGGAGCAGTAGGTGCAATAACTGAAACAGATGTAATACTAGCTAGTGCTTCAAATGCAATAATTATTGGATTTAATGTAAGGCCAGATAACAATGCATCAGCTCTTGCAGAAAAAGAAGATGTTGATATTAAGACATATAGAGTTATATATAATGCCATAGATGATATAAAAGCAGCAATGGTTGGAATGCTTGAACCTGAGTTCAAGGAAGTAATTATAGGAAGAGCTGAGATAAGGCAGGTATATAAAATTTCTAGTGTTGGAACTGTAGCTGGATGTTATGTACTTAATGGAAAGATAACTAGAAATAGTCAAGTTAGAATAATAAGAGATGGAATTGTAATTTTAGAGGGCGAGCTTGCATCCTTAAAGAGATTTAAAGATGATGCTAAGGAAGTTGCACAGGGTTTTGAATGTGGAATTACAATTGATAAGTTTAATGATGAAAAAGAAGGAGACATTATAGAAGCATTCGAAATGCAGGAAGTTAAAGTAAATCAAAAATAGTAGACTGCTTTGGAAGGGAAGATTTGTATGGCTAAATATAGAAGTGGAAGAATTAATGAGGAAGTCAAAAAAGCTATAAGTAGTACAATACAGAATGACATAAGAGATCCCAGATTTACAGCTATGGTAAGTGTTACAAAAGTTGATGTGACTAAAGATTTAAGATATGCTAAAGTATATATAACAGTTCTTGGAGATGAAGATAAACAAAAGGAAACAATAGATATACTTAAGAATAGCGCTTCATTTATAAGAAGACAGTTAGGGCAGAGTGTAAAATTGAGATATACTCCTGAAATAATATTTGAACTTGATACATCAATACAGTATGGAATGCACATAGATGCTCTTTTAGAAAAGATAAAGGAGAATAAGGAAAATGATAGTAAGTGATATAATAGATAAAATTAAATCTAGTAAAAAAATTGCTATTACTTTTCATGTCTCTCCAGATGGTGATTCAATTGGTGCTAGTCTTGGGTTTCTATATGGACTTAGAACAATAAAAGAGGATGTTTCTATATTGTGCAAAGAAAAACTTCCAGAGGCTTTTTCATTTTTACCTAATGCATCGGAGATAACGGGTGAAAATGCTGCTATATCACAAGATACTGATTTGCTTATTACACTTGATTGTGGTGATATAGAAAGGTTAAATTATGAAAAAGACGATGAAAGTTTTAAAAATAGAGATTACTTTGTCATAAATATAGATCATCATCTTACAAATAAGTCGTTTGGTGATATTAATTATGTAGATACTAAGGCTTCCTCAGTAGGCGAAATAGTGTATTGTATTTTGAAAGAAATGCATGTAAATATAAATCAGGAAATAGCAGCTTGCTTATATACATCAATATTAACAGATACAGGTTCTTTTAGACATTCTAATACTACAAGTGCCACTCATTCAATAGCTGGTGAATTGATAAGCACAGGTATTGATTTTAGTGAGATACATAGGAGAATATTTGATAATAAAAAGTTTGAAGCATTAAAACTCCAAGCACTTGTATTAAATGGTATGTATCTAACTTGTAATAAAAGATTATGTGTAATGAAAGTCACAAAAGCTATGATAGATGAGACAGGAGCCGATGAGACGGATACTGGTGATTTAGTTTCAATAGGATTAAAGGTAGATACAGCTGAAGTTTGTGTGCTTTTAAAGGAAAAAGATAATGTAGTTAAGTTAAGCTTAAGATCAAAATCCAATGTTGATGTAAGAAAAATAGCGGAGAAATTTGATGGTGGTGGCCATACAAAAGCGGCTGGATTAGCTATGGAAAAAAGTATTAAAGAAGCAGAAGAAATCATAGTAAGTGAAATTGAAAAAGAGTTGATATAATGAATGGCGTAATAAACTTATATAAACCGTCTGGTATAACCTCTTTTGAAGCGGTTAGTAAGATAAAAAAGATTTCTGGAGAAAAAAAAGTAGGGCATACAGGCACTCTTGATCCTTTAGCATCAGGAGTTCTCCCTATATGCATTGGTAAAGCTACAAAAATTGTAGATTATATAATGCAGGGAGAGAAAACATACAAGGTTAAAATGAAGCTTGGAGAAAAAACTGATACTTATGATAAAGAGGGAAAAGTTATTAGTGAAGCTGATGTTCTCTGTGATTTAAACGAGGTTACTGATGCTATTATGAGCTTTAGGGGAGAAATAATGCAAATTCCACCTATGTATTCTGCTTTAAAGGTTAATGGAAAGAGGCTTTATGAACTTGCAAGAATGGGAGTAGAGGTTGAAAGAAAAGCAAGAAAAATCAATATCTATGATATTCATATACAAGGAATAGATATGCCTTTTGTAACTTTTACAGTAAGATGCTCAAAAGGAACATATATAAGGAGTTTGTGTTTTGATATAGGAGAAAAGCTTGGATGTGGTGCTGTGATGTATGAGCTTGAGAGATGTGCTTCAAGTATTTTTACTGTAGATAGTAGTATTAAGTTAGAAGAATTAACGAAAGAGAATTTCAGCCAGAAAATTACTCCTATAGATGAGTGTCTTTGTGGATATCCATTAGTGAGGCTTGATGAAAAATTCGAAAAGCTTCTTATAAATGGTGTGGCAATTAAAGATAAAAGAGCTTTGGATAATATTGATTGTGATAAAGTTTATAGGGTGCATAACCAAAGAGATGAACTAGTTGGTTTAGCGTCTTTAACTCATAATGGTTTTAAAATTTTAAAATTATTAACTTAGGAGAAATGATTTTATGATAGTTTTAAATGATAGTTTTAAGGTTAAATTCAAATATAAAACTTATGTAACTATAGGAAGCTTCGATGGACTTCATAAAGGTCATTTAAGTTTAATAGATAAAACGATACAATTAAGCAAAAGCAATAATGTTAAGAGTATGGTTAATACTTTTAAAGAACATCCACTGAATACTATTAACAAGGATATTGCACCTAAGCTTATTATGGATAATGAAACTAAAATACAGCTTCTTGAAGATTATGGGCTAGATGTACTTAATTTATGTGATTTTAGCGATATAATGAAAATGTCTCCAGAGGATTATGTAGTGAACATGATTAAAGCTTATAACATTAAAGGTATAATAACAGGATTTAATCATAAATTTGGATATAAAAATCAGGGAGATGTAGAACTTCTAAAAAAATTAAGTGAAAAGTATGGAATTGAACTTTATATTGTAGAACCTGTTAAAGTAAACGGTGAAATTGTAAGCAGTACTTCCATAAGAAAATATGTAGCTAATGGTGAAATTGCAAGGGCAAATAGTATGCTTTTAAGGCCATATTCGCTTAAAGGAACAGTTGTACATGGACGAGAAGTTGGAAGGACACTTGGATTTCCTACAGCTAATTTAAAGTATGATAGTAATTTTGTAGTTCCGGCAGTTGGAGTTTATTATACAGTCGTAGAATATAACGGGAAAATGTATAAAGCTATAACTGATGTGGGTTATGCACCTACTGTAAGGAACAGCGATTTTTCTGTAGAAAGCTATATGTTAAATTTTAATGAAGATATATACGGAAAAAGTATAAAAGTTAATTTTATTGAAAAAATAAGAAATGAAGTTAAATTTGATAGCTTAGTGGGATTAAGACATCAGCTTGAAAGTGATAAAAAATTTGCTGAATCAAAAGATTTAGAAAATAATTTTAGTAAAAAATAGAATTTTTAATTTACATTTTCAAGTTTCTTTGTTATAATTACACGTGGAAACCTTATGCTAAGAGTACTGAATCACCGACGATATTCTTGGAATAAGGGGATAATTAATGGAGGTGTTTTATTAATGGATAAAGCAAGAAAGCAAGAAATAATTACAAAATATGCAAGAAAAGAAGGAGATACTGGTTCTCCAGAAGTACAGATTGCATTACTTACAGAAAGAATTAATCATTTAAATGGTCATTTACAATCTCATAAAAAGGATCACCATTCAAGAAGAGGTCTTTTAATGATGGTTGGTAGAAGAAGAGGTCTTTTAAATTATCTTGAATCTGTAGATATTGAAAGATATCGTGAAATAGTTAAAAGCTTAGGTTTAAGAAAATAATAAAGTCGGGGAGCGGTACTTAACCGCTCTATTATTTTACAAAATAAATTATTTTATACTTTTTAAGGAGGTATGTTTATGTCACATGTATTAGAAACTATGGTTGGTGGCAGAAAACTTAAGGTTGAATACGGCAAAACAGGAATGCTTTCTAACTGTGCTATATTTATGAGCTATGGTGATACTGTTGTTATGGTGAATGTCAATGCTTCAGAAAAACCTCGTGAAGGTATAGACTTTTTTCCATTAAGCGTAGAATATGAAGAAAGATTGTATTCTGTTGGAAAAATACCTGGAGGGTTTATAAAAAGAGAAGGAAAGCCTTCTGAAAAGTCTATACTTCATGCAAGAGCTATAGATAGACCACTTAGACCATTATTTCCAAAGGGATATAGAAATGATGTTCAAATAATATGTACAATAATGTCTGTTGAGCAGGATAATGCACCAGATATACTTGCAATGAATGGAGCATCAATGGCTTTATGCCTTTCAAGTATTCCTTTTACAACACCTGTTGGAACTGTATCTGTAGGACTTATTGATGGTGAATATATTCTTAATCCTACTGAGGAGCAAAGGGATAAGAGTACTTTGAATTTAACAGTATGTGCTACAAAGGAAAGAGTAATGATGATAGAGGCTGGTGGCGACGAAATACCAGAAGAAACTATGATAAACGCTATCAAATTTGGATTTGATGCTTGTCAAACTATAGTTAAATTTCAGGAAGAAGCAATGAAGCAGTTTGGAAAAGAAAAAGATATTCCAGAGCTTTATCATCCTAAAGAGGAAATAGAAGAAGCTGTTACACAGTTTGCTTTTGATATGTTAAAGGAAACTATGTACATAACTGATAGAGAAAAAAGAAATGAAAAGCTTAAAGAGGTTAAAGCTAAAATTTCTGATGAATTTGCTGAAAAGTATCCTGACGACGGCGCAGATATTGATGAAATAGTTTATACTATTCAGAAAAAAATAGTTAGAAATATGCTTTTAAACGAGCATAAGAGACCAGATGGAAGAGCTTTTGATGAAATTAGACCTATAAGCTGTGAAGTTGGGCTCCTTCCAAGAACTCATGGTACTGGTTTGTTTACAAGAGGATTAACTCAAGTAATGACTGTTGCAACTTTAGGTTCACTTGGAGATGTTCAGGTTTTAGATGGACTTGGAACTGAGGAATCAAAACGATATATGCATCACTACAATTTTCCAGCTTATTCAACTGGAGAGGTTAAACCGCTTAGAGGACCAGGAAGAAGAGAAATAGGTCATGGTGCTCTTGCAGAAAAAGCTTTAGAACCTTTAATACCATCTGAAGAAGAATTCCCTTATACAATAAGGCTTGTTTCAGAAGTTCTTAGTTCTAATGGTTCAACATCTCAGGCAAGCGTTTGTGGAAGTACTTTAGCACTTCTTGATGCAGGTGTTCCAATAAAAAGACCAGCTGCTGGAATTGCTATGGGGCTTATAACGAGTGAAGATTTAAGTAAAGAAGCTGTTATTACAGATATACAGGGATTAGAAGATTTCTTTGGAGATATGGATTTTAAGGTTGCAGGTACTGAAAAAGGAATTACTTCTATACAGGTAGATACTAAAATTCATGGATTGTCTCAAACGTGTATACGTGATGCTATAAATGGAGCAAGAAAAGCAAGATTATTTATACTTGATAAGATTAAAAATTGTATTGCAAAGCCAAAGGAAGAATTGTCACCTTATGCACCTAGAGCATATACTATAAATATAGCTCCAGAAAAAATAAGAACGTTAATTGGAACTGGTGGAAAAACAATAAATAAGATAATAGATGAAACTGGAGTTAAAATAGATATTAAAGAAGATGGAAAAGTTTTTGTTCTATCAACTGATGGACCATCAGCATCAAAAGCTTTAAAAATGATTGATAATTTGACAAAGGATGTTAAAGTAGGAGAAGTATATTTAGGAAAAGTTGTGAAAATAACTAACTTTGGAGCGTTTGTTGAAATATTGCCTGGAAAAGAAGGTCTTGTTCATATTTCTAAGCTTGATGTTTCGAGAGTTGAAAAAGTAGAAGATATTGTTTCTGTTGGAGATGAGATATTAGTAAAGGTTACTGATATAGATAATCAAGGCAGAATAAATTTATCAAGAAAAGATGCAATTAAAGAACAAGAAAAAGAAGAAAAAGATTAATTTTGATAGAAGGGCGTAAAAGCCTTTTTATTTTACAGTCTATTATTCTCTGTAATAAATTATTCTTTATATAAATATATTTAATAAATGAAAATTTGTTTAAAAGGAGTGATTTGTTATGGATGATAATATAAAGCTTTATAGTGAAATAGAAAAGTATGAAATTATTAATATCAATGATGGTGAAAAATATTCATCAATAGAAAATAATGATATAATAATTGACGATAGCGGAAATATGAAATCTTTAATTTTAGGGGATAATAAATCTGGCTTTTCACTATTTAGTAAAAGTGATTTCTTTGAAGTGCCATGGCAATTTGTAAAAAAAATAGGAGCAAGAACTGTAATTATTGATGTTGATAATTCCATCATTAAAAAAAATCGTTTGTGATTTGGGGGATTATTATGAGACTCATAGTACAAAAATTTGGAGGAACATCCGTATCCAATCACGAAAGAAGAAAATGTGTTGTAAAAAAAGTTCTTGATGCTCAAAGACAGGGGTACTCTCCTATAGTAATAGTTTCTGCTATGGGTAGAAAAGGAGAGCCATATGCGACAGACACCCTTCTCTCACTTGTAAATGAAGAATTTAAAAATAAGAATAAACTTGCAGCTGATCTTCTCATGTGTTGTGGTGAACTTATAAGTGCTGTAGTTGTTAGCAGTGAACTTAATGAAAATGGAATTAAAGCAGTGCCATTTACAGGGGGGCAGGCTGGAATTATAACTGATGATAACTATAATAATGCTTCTGTTAGAACTGTTGATCCTAGTTGTCTTATGGAAACAGTTAAAAATGGTGAAGTTCCTGTTATAGCTGGTTTTCAAGGGAAAAGTGAGAAGGGATTCTTTACCACTTTGGGCAGAGGAGGAAGCGATGTTACAGCTTCTATTGTTGGGTGTGCTGTTAAGGCTGAAAAAATAGAAATATATACTGATGTAGATGGAATAATGACAGCTGATCCAAGGATTGTTAGAGAGGCTTCTTTAATAGAAAAAATAAGTTATAGTGAACTATTTGAATTTGCAGAGCAGGGAGCTAAGGTTATTCATCCTAGGGCAGTAGAAATTGCTATGAATGGAAATGTACCACTTGTAGTAAAAAATACTCTTAGTAACTGTAAAGGCACTTTAATAAATGAACTTGGAGGAATTGCAAGTAAGGAATTAATAACGGGAATAACTTATTTAAGCGGTAGAATTCAGGTTAAAATTAAATTTAGGGATAATGAAGAGAATTCTAATTATAGCGATATTTTGAATATACTTGCGGTAAACGATATAAGCATAGATTTGATAAATATATTTCCAAGAGAAAGTATATTTACTATTGATGAAAGTAATTTGATCAAATTTGAATATATAATGGATAAGTTTAAAATATTATATTCTATTATAAAAAATTGCAGCAAAATTTCAATTATTGGCAATAGAATTTGCGGTGTTCCTGGAGTGATGGCAAGAATATTAAAGGCACTTACAAAGGAAAATATTGAAGTACTTCAAACAGCAGATTCACACTCTACCATTTGGTGCCTCATAAAATCAAGTGAAAAGGAAAAAGCTATAAATTCACTTCATAATGAATTTAATTTATATAATAAATAATATTTTGTATTATTTTATGTTTTCTGCACACAATATATAACATGTGCAGGAGGGATTTTTATGGAAGATAAAAAAGATGATGATATAAAAGAATTAGGATTGCAAGATGTTCCAGAAGCTGATCAAAGAATACAGTTCATACAAATTATAGGTCAGATTGAAGGGCACGGAGTACTACCATCACAGACTAAAACTACAAAATATGAACACGTTATACCTGAACTCATAGCTATGGAAAACAATACAAAGGTTGAAGGAGTATTAATTGTGCTTAATACTGTTGGAGGAGATGTAGAAGCAGGGCTTGCTATAGCAGAAATGATAAATAGTTTAAGTAAACCAACAGTATCGCTTGTTATAGGAGGAGGGCATTCTATAGGTGTACCTTTAGCTACAGCAGCGAATTGTTCATTTATTTCTCCAAGTGCTACCATGATAGTACATCCAATAAGAATGAATGGCCTTGTACTGGGGGTACCTCAAACATTTGAGTACTTCAATAAAATGCAAGAAAGAATAACTGAATTTATAGTTAGAACCTCAAAAGTTAATAAAGAGGACTTGAAGACAATGATGACTAGAACTAATGACTTGTTAAATGATATGGGTACAATATTAATTGGAAAACAGGCAGTTGAATGTGGGCTTATTGATGAGGTTGGAGGAATAAAGGAATCGATACAGAAATTAAATGAACTTATTGAAACTAAAAAACCATAGGATTATCCTATGGTTAATTAATATTAATGATATATTTTTGTCTAAAAAGGATTATAATATTTTTTGTAGAAAATAAATCAGTGGGGGTGATACTATTGTCTAGAAAGAAAAGTAAAAAAAATTCATATAAAGAACCTTCTGAGACTACTTTAAATAGTGATATAGCAGGAATTGCAATTTTGGGATTTGGAGTATTTTCTTCACTCAGCATGTTTTTTACAAGCTTCACAGGAATAATAGGCATTGGTATGAAAAAGCTTCTCTTTACAATAGTTGGACTTGGAGCATATATACTTCCTATATTTTTGATTTTTATTGGAATATGCTACATAGCCAAAAGAGGAAAAATTAATTTTAGCAAAAGATTTTATGGAATTATTTTGATATTCATAAATACGTTAATGATCATACAAATGAATGTTTTGGACCAATACTACACGAGTAATAATATTTTAGACGGAATAAAGAAACTATATATAAATGATGATGTAATGCATGGTGGAGTAGTATCATATTTAATTGATATACCTATTTATAAATTATTTGGCAATGGATGTATAGTTATATTTGCATCATTATACCTAGTTTCATTCCTTTTAATCTCACAAAAGTCTTTAGGAGATATAATAGCTAAAAGAATTCGGAGAAAACCTAAATCGGCCCCTGTGATTAAAGAAGAAAATAATTTTGAAGATAATAAGCTTCAAGAGGATAGTAAGTATGAAAAGCCAATAGCTAAAAAGTTATCTGACAAGATTAAAATAGTAGATTTTCTTAAAAATGATGGGAATTTAACTAATGAAAAAGATGGACAAGATAATAGTAAAATTGAAATAAACGATTCACTAAGTAAAATGGATAATGAAAATATAAGCAAAGAATTAGAAAGTGAGATAGAGCAAAATTCAAATCCAGAAGTGGAAATTAACTATGAATATCCAGCCTTAAATTTACTTAATCAAAATGAAATGGTTAAACTAAATAAAAGCGATAAAAAAGAACTCTTATCAAGTGCTGAAAAACTTACAGATACTTTAAATAGCTTTGGAGTTGATGCAAAGGTTATACAAGTATCGAGAGGTCCATCAGTAACTAGGTATGAACTTCAACCTAGTGCAGGAGTAAAGGTAAGTAAGATAGTTAATTTAGCTGATGATATAGCTCTTAATTTAGCGTCAGCAGGAGTTAGAATTGAGGCACCAATACCAGGAAAGGCGGCTATTGGAATAGAGGTTCCTAATAAAGAACTTACACCTGTTTTTTTAAGTGAGGTAATTGAATCAGATGCGTTTTTAAACTCGAAGTCTAATTTAGCATTTGCACTTGGTAAGGATATTGGTGGAAATTGTGTGGTTACAGATTTAACCAAGATGCCGCATCTTCTTATAGCTGGTGCTACAGGTTCTGGAAAAAGTGTATGCATAAATACTTTGATAATTAGTTTATTATATAAATATCCCCCTAATGATGTTAAGCTTTTAATGATAGACCCAAAGGTTGTAGAATTAAATATATATAATGGAATTCCACACCTTTTAATACCTGTTGTTACTAATCCTAAAAAAGCTGCAGGTGCTCTAAATTGGGCAGTTAATGAAATGACAAGAAGATATAAGGTGTTTGCAGATAACAACGTTAGAAATGTAGAGGGATATAATGATCTTTGCCGTAAAACTGGGGAAAGCAAAATGCCATGGATTGTTATAATAATCGATGAGTTAGCAGATCTTATGATGGTTTGTCCTAATGATGTTGAGGATTATATAGGAAGACTTGCACAAATGGCTAGGGCAGCTGGAATGCATCTTGTTATTGCTACTCAAAGACCTTCAGTAGATGTAATTACAGGAGTTATAAAAGCAAATATACCATCAAGAATATCTTTTGCAGTTTCTAGTCAAATAGACTCACGAACTATACTTGATGTAGGTGGTGCAGAAAAATTACTTGGAAAGGGAGATATGCTTTTTAATCCTGTTGGCGAATCAAAGCCACTTAGAATACAGGGTGCTTTCATATCGGAAGAAGAGGTTGAAAGAGTAGTTGAATTTATTAAGAATCAGGTAGGCAAATCTGAATATAAAGAAGAAATTATGGAACAAATAAACAATACTGTAGAAAGCTCTAATTCTAATGATGATGAACTTTTAAATGAAGCCTTAAAAATAATAATTGAAAGTAATCAAGCATCAACCTCGCTTATTCAAAGAAAGTTAAGGATTGGCTATAATAGAGCTGCAAGGATAATAGAACAGATGGAGGAAAAAGGCTACATATCACAAAGGGACGGAAGCAAACCGAGAAATATACTAATAAGCAAGGAAGAAATTGAGGCTATGCAATAGTGTATCATGAAATATGTATTAACAATTATTAAATAAGATAAAATTTACTTGTTTAATTTCTTTTAAAGTAATAAAATATAACATGTATTTATTTAAATAGATTCGCTGGGAGGAAACATAGTGGGCAAGTTGAAATTTGGAGTAGTTAGTTTAGGGTGTGACAAAAATAGAGTAGATAGTGAAATAATACTGGGAAATGCAAAAGAAAATTATGAAATTGTAAATGATCCAAGAGAAGCAGATATAATTCTTGTAAATACCTGTGGTTTTATAGAATCATCAAAGCAAGAATCTATAAATACTATTTTAGAGATGAGTACATATAAAAAAGATTATAAATGCAAAATGCTTATAGCAACTGGATGCCTTACTCAAAGGTATGGTAAAGAGCTAATGGAACTTATGCCAGAAATCGATGGCATATTAGGCGTAAATAATTATAATAAATTAGATGAAATTATAACAGAGTTCTTTAAAAATGGTGGGAAAGAAATATACTGCAGCTATAGTGATGCAAATATTAATGAAGGTAAAAGAATTATAACAACATCGACTTATACAGCTTATCTTAGAATTGCAGAAGGATGTAATAATTTTTGTTCATACTGTATAATACCTAAGATAAGGGGAAAATATAGAAGTAGGAAGATGGAGGACATTATTGAAGAAGCTGAAAATTTAGCACAAAATGGGACAAAGGAATTGATACTTATAGCTCAAGATACTACAAGATATGGAACTGATTTATATGGCAGAAAGCTAATACATGAGTTAATGCATAAGATATCTTCAATTGATGGTATAGAATGGATTAGAATTATGTATTGTTATCCAGAAGAAATTACTGAAGAGCTTATAGATGAAATAGCTTCCAATTCAAAAGTATGCAAGTATATAGATATGCCAATTCAGCATATAAGTAATAATATACTAAAAAAAATGTATAGGAAAACAAGGAAAGAAGAAATAATTGAAAAGATTAACCAAATAAAGAAAAAAGTAAATGGAGTTGCACTTAGAACATCACTAATAGTTGGTTTCCCAGGAGAAACTGAAGAAAACTTTGGTGAGCTTTGTGAATTTGTAAATGAAATTGGATTTGATAAACTTGGAGTTTTTAAGTATTCTAGAGAAGAAGGAACTAAAGCAGCTGAAATGCCAATGCAAATTGATGAAGAGATAAAGGAAAAAAGGCAAGAAGATATAATGATAATTCAGCAAGAGGTATCCAAAAAAGTTAATTCACAGAAGATAGGAAGAATATACAAAGTTTTAGTTGAAGGTTTCAATGGAGAGTATTGGTATGGAAGAAACTATGAAATGGCACCAGACATTGATGGGCAAGTGTTTTTTAAATGTGATAAATCAATAAAGAATGGAGAATTTATTAATGTAAGAATTACTGAAAGTTTAGAATATGATTTAATAGGAGTTGTATGTTATGAATCTTGCAAATAAATTAACTTTAATAAGAATCTTTTTAATACCTGTATTTTTGGTATTCATAGTACCTAAAGGAATTCCATTTGGTAAGACTATAGCTACTGTTATATTCATTCTAGCAGCAATTACTGATAAACTTGACGGGTATATAGCTAGAAGTAGAAATCAAATAACTAGATTTGGGAAGATAATGGATCCACTTGCGGATAAATTACTTGTATCTGCAGCACTTATAACTTTAGTTGAATTCCATGTTATACATGCACTAATAGCAATAGTAATAATTGCAAGGGAATTTGCTGTAACTGGACTTAGAAGTGTAGCGGCAGCGGAAGGAATGATATTGGCAGCTAATTGGTGGGGAAAAATAAAAACTGTATGTCAAATCGTAGCTGTTGTCTTTGCGCTTTTATATATGAATATAAGAAAAAACCAAGCGTTTGCCCGTATAATAGATAATTTAAATATATTTGGTATACATAATAAAGTCATAGTTAGCTTTTTTCACTATGGAACTAATATAACTATGTTTATAGCTGTTGTTGCTACAATAGCGTCTGGAATTGAAATATTTGTTAAAAACAAAGAAGTTTTTATGAATGATAAATAAAATGTTTAAAATTCAAAAAAATGTAAAAAATAATTATATATAGATTATTGAAATTTGTTGACCTTAAGCTTATTTTATTATATAATAACATATGAAAGAACAAATGTTCGATACAGAGAGGTTGGTGAACCCTTAGGGGAATAATATGGATAATGATAAGTTAAAAGCTATAGATACGGCTATGAGCCAAATAGAAAAGCAGTTTGGAAAAGGTTCAATAATGAAACTAGGAGAACATAGTACACTTAATGTTGATGCAATATCAACTGGATGTTTATCTTTGGATATTGCACTTGGAATAGGAGGAGTTCCAAGAGGAAGAGTTGTTGAGATATTTGGACCTGAATCTTCAGGTAAAACTACAGTAGCACTTCACATTGTAGCAGAAGCACAAAAAAAGGGTGGTGCAGCTGCTTTTATTGATGCTGAACATGCTCTTGATCCTCAGTATGCTAAAAAATTGGGTGTTGATATAGAAAATTTAATTGTATCTCAACCAGATACAGGAGAGCAGGCACTTGAGATTGCTGAAGCATTAGTAAGATCTGGCGCTATTGATGTAATTGTAGTGGATTCTGTTGCTGCACTTGTTCCAAAAGTAGAAATAGAAGGGGAAATGGGAGATTCACATGTTGGACTCCAAGCAAGGCTTATGTCTCAAGCTCTTAGAAAACTTGCTGGCTCAATAGATAAAACAAAATGTGTTGCTATTTTTATTAATCAGCTTAGAGAAAAAGTTGGAGTAATGTTCGGAAATCCAGAAACTACACCTGGAGGTAGAGCACTTAAGTTTTATGCTTCTGTAAGACTTGATATAAGAAGAATAGATTCGATAAAACAGGGTGAAAATATCATTGGTAACAGAGCTAGAATAAAGGTAGTAAAAAATAAAGTTGCTCCTCCATTTAAACAAGCTGAATTTGATATAATGTATAATGAAGGTATATCAAACGAAGGCAATATAGTAGATGTTGGAGTAAAAGAAGAAATAATCCAGAAGAGTGGAGCTTGGTTCTCATATGGAGAACTAAGATTAGGGCAAGGAAGAGAGAATGCAAAACAGTTCTTTAAGGAAAACCCTGAAGTAAGATTGGAAATTGAAAATAAAATAAGAGAAAAATATGAATTGCCTTTGCATGGACAAAATACAGAAAAACCTTCAAGTAAAAAAGAAACAGCTGTTACAGAAGAAGAGAACAAGTAGTTTTATATAAAATATTATTGCAAAAATAGAACCTACTTATAAAGTTAAAATAAAAGAGGTTCTATTTTTTTTTATTGAATAATAAGAATCAAAGTCACTATCTTTAACTTGACATAATAGTGAATTTAATATACAATAAAATATATACAAATACTGGTTTAGCATATTCAAATGATTGCCAATTGAATAAATATGACACCTTTTCATAGCTTTCATGTACTTCAAATAATGTGACAAAATAAGCAAGGAGGTGTTTTGAGGCAATGAATAATATTTATACATTTTTAATTGCCATAGGTATAATAATTGTACTAGTGGCTATAGAATTATATTTCAGGAAAAAGTATGCCTGGGCAAAACTTTCAAAGGCAGAGGAAGAAGCTAAGAAAATTAAAGAGGATGCTTTGAAAGAAGCAGAATCTTCTAAAAAAGAAGCAATTCTAGAAGCAAAAGAGGAAGTTCATAAACTCAGAGCAGATCTTGACAAGGAAACAAGAGAAAGAAGAAATGAAATTCAAAGATTAGAAAGAAGAAATATTCAAAGAGAAGAAAGCTTAGACAAAAAAAGTGAAGTATTAGAAAAGAAAGAAGACATTCTCAATCAGCGTGAATCCTCAATTAAAGAGAAGGAAGGCAGTGTTGAAGAATTATATGTAACTCAAAGAAAAGAGCTTGAAAAGCTTTCAGGCTTTACTTCTGAAGAGGCTAAACAAATGCTTTTAGAAGAAACAAGAAAAGAAATAAAGCATGAAGTAGCAGTTATGATTAAAGATGTTGAACAAAAAGCAAAAGAAGAAGCTGATAAAAAAGCAAGAGAAATTATTACTTATGCTATACAAAGATGTGCAGCAGATCATGTAGCTGAGTCTACTGTTTATGTTGTAGCACTTCCTAATGATGAAATGAAGGGTAGAATAATAGGTAGAGAGGGTAGAAATATACGAGCTCTTGAAACTTTGACAGGAGTCGATTTAATAATTGATGATACTCCAGAAGCAGTTATTTTATCTGGGTTTGATCCTATAAGAAGGGAAGTAGCAAAGATTGCCCTTGAAAAGTTAATATTAGATGGAAGAATTCATCCAGCAAGAATTGAAGAAATGGTTGAAAAGGCCAAAAAAGAAGTTGAAAATAATATTAAAGAAGAGGGAGAACAGGCTACATTTGAAACAGGAGTTCATGGCTTACATAGTGAACTGATTAGACTTTTAGGAAGATTAAAATATAGGACCAGTTATGGTCAAAACGTTTTAAAACATTCTATAGAAGTTTCATATTTAGCAGGTTTTATGGCATCTGAATTAGGGATAGATCCTACATTTGCTAAAAGAGCTGGATTACTTCATGATATTGGCAAAGCTGTAGATCATGAGGTTGAAGGTCCGCATGCATTAATTGGCGCAGAAGTTGCAAAAAAGTATCATGAATCTTCTTTAATTGTGAATGCTATAGCGGCTCATCATGGAGATGTTGAACCTCAAGCACTAGAAGCAATTTTAGTTCAGGCTGCGGATGCTATATCAGCAGCAAGACCAGGTGCAAGAAGGGAAACACTAGAAGCATATATAAAGAGATTAGAAAAATTAGAAGAAATAGCTAATTCTTATGAAGGCGTAGAAAAGTCATATGCCATTCAGGCTGGAAGAGAAATCAGAATTATGGTTAAACCAGATGTAGTAGACGATGCGGGTTCAGTAGAAATGGCAAGGAATATTGTTAAAAATATAGAAGAACAATTAGAATATCCTGGTCAAATTAAAATAAATGTAATAAGAGAAACCCGAGCAGTTGATTATGCAAAATAAAAATATATGTTAGAAAATAAATTCCTTTCAAAGTATTTGAAGGGAATTTTTATATGTTAAATAATTTTTTTGGTATTTAGAAGGAATTTTTTAAAATATGTAGAATTATATACCTATATTATTAAATAATTATTTACAATTTTATCAACGTAGGAGGGTTATTATGGAAGTATTAAAAGTTTCAGCAAAATCAAGTCCAAATTCAGTAGCAGGTGCTTTAGCAGGAGTTTTAAGAGAAAGGGGAGCTGCCGAAATTCAGGCAATAGGTGCTGGAGCAATTAATCAGGCAGTAAAAGCTATAGCAATAGCAAGGGGATTTGTAGCACCAAGCGGTATAGATTTAGTATGTATTCCAGCTTTTACAGACATTGAAATAGATGGTGAGGAAAGAACGGCAATAAAATTGATAGTTCAACCAAGATAATAAAGATTTTTATAAGGAGACTTTAAATTTATTTGAAGTCTCTTTTATTTATTCCCAAAGTATGATAAATTATTGTATGGAGGAATGTTATGAAGAAATTAAATTTTAAAGCTTTATTATTACTTATGAGACCGAAACAATGGACTAAGAATTTATTTATATTTGGTGCTATTATATTTTCTGGAAACTTCTCAAATAAGCCACTTATTTTGGAGAATTTATTTGTATTCGTTATGTTTTGTTTGACATCTTCTAGTGTGTACATCTTTAATGATATAATAGATGCCGATAAAGATAGAAAGCACCCTGTTAAAAAAAATAGGCCAATAGCTAGTGGAAAGGTATCAAAAATTCAAGGTATAATTTTTGATGTAATATTACTTATTATTATAATCACTTTTACAAGTAGAGTTGATATAAATATATTAATATTACTAATTGGATATATTATAATGAATATATTTTATTCTTTTATTCTAAAAAATGTAGTTATAATAGATGTCATGATAATAACTGCTGGTTTTGTCATGAGGCTTGCAAGTGGAGGTATGGCGACCCATGTAGAATTGTCTCCATGGATAATATTATGTACTGTATTATTAGCATTATTCATTGCTTTAAATAAAAGAAAAAGCGAAATTATATCTATGAAAGAAAATAGCACTAAAACGCGAAAAATACTAGAAGAATATTCAGTAGAATTAATTGATAAAATGCTTACAATTGTAACCCCATCAATTCTAATGGCATATTGTTTGTATACTTTTAGTTCTATACAAAATAGAAGTATGATGATAACTATACCTTTTGTATTATACGGTATATTTAGATATGAATATTTGATGGAAAAAGCGAATATTGGTGGAAAGCCAGAGGATGTTTTTACTAAAGATACGCCATTTTTAATTAACATTGTTTGTTGGTTTTTAGCAGTAATAATTGTAATCTATTTTAAGTTCCAATTGTAGTGCATTTACAACAATTATATTTGATGATATATTGAAAGAGTGTGAAGTTGCAATATTTTATTTTAAGTAGTATATAATCTAATTAAGTTAATTAAAAGGCTATATTTTATGAGTTTGGAGGAAATACAAAATGGTTTTATCGAAAAAAGCAGAAGCTATATCACCATCTATAACTTTGGCAATAACAGCAAAAGCTAAGGAGTTAAAAGAACAAGGTGTTAATATAATTGGTTTTGGAGCAGGTGAACCTGATTTTAATACACCACAGAATATCATTAATGCAGCTGTGACAGCGATGAATAGGGGATATACAAAATATACACCTTCTTCTGGAATAAAAGAACTTAAGGAAGCAATAAGAAGCAAATTTAAGAGAGATAATAATTTAAATTATAATATATCTCAAATTATTGTTTCAACAGGTGCCAAACAATGTTTAGCAAATGTATTTGCAGCAATACTTAATCCACTTGATGAGGTTATAATTGCTTCTCCATATTGGGTTACATATCCGGAGCTTGTAAGATTAAGTGATGGAGTTTCTGTATTTATAGAAACAAAGGAAGAAAATAATTTTAAATTTACAATTGAAGATATTAAAAAGGCTTATACAGAGAACACAAAAGCAATAATTATAAATAGTCCTAACAATCCAACTGGAACTGTATACACTAAAGAGGAACTTACTAGGATTGCTGATTTTGCTAAAGAAAAAGATTTAATTATTATATCAGATGAAATATATGAAAAGCTTATTTATGATGGTGAAAAGCATGTAAGTATTGCAAGTCTTAATGAGGATGCATTTAAAAGAACAGTAGTTATAAATGGTATGTCTAAATCCTATGCTATGACTGGATGGAGAGTAGGATATGCAGCTTCAGGAAATGAGAAGATAATAAAGCTTATGTCAAATATTCAGAGCCATACAACTTCAAATGTTAATTCAATATCGCAGTATGCTAGTGTAGAAGCTTTAAATGGTAGCCAGGATGCTTTAAAACATATGGTAGACGAATTTAAAAAGAGAAGAGAATATATGGTTAATAAGATAGAAAGTATTAAAGGAGTGCACTGTGGTAGCAATCCTAAAGGTGCTTTTTATGTGATGGTTAATATAAGTGAACTCTTTGGTAAAAAAATAAATAATGCAGTTATAAATAGTTCATTTGATTTTTGTAGTAAACTTTTAGAGGAAAATAATGTAGCAGCTATTCCTGGTGCAGGCTTTGGAAATGACAATTATGTAAGACTTTCATATGCAACTTCTATGGATAACATTGTTGAGGGTTTAGATAGAATAGAAAGTTTTATAAATAAGTTAAAATAAATTAAAGATAGTAAAGGGGCGCACTGTTATGAGCAAGACAATTAAAATGGTTCTTCCAATTAACGGCAAAGTACTTCCTTTGTCAGATGTAAATGATTATTTGTTTAATAAAAAAATAATGGGTGAAGGAGCAGCAATAGAACCAATCGATGGTAATGTTTTATCTCCGATTGATGGTAAAATTGTTTTAATATATAAAACAAATCATGCTGTTGCTGTAGAAAACGAAGATGGAATAAAAGTACTTATTCATGTTGGACTCGATAGTGCAAAGTTAGAAGGAAAAGGTTTTGCTTTGTATGTAAAAGTTGGAGACAATGTAAAGGCAGGAGATAAAATATTAAGTTTTGATAGAGAACTTTTAGAAAAGAATGCATCTATAACTACTCCTGTTGTAATAACAAACTCTGAAAGAGTAAAAAATTATGATGTAGATTACTCTGTTAAAGCAGCAGGAAAGGAATTTGCTCAATTTTCTATCGATTAATAGGAATTTGTGTAAATTTTGTTGAATATATTATCGTATTATGTTATACTGTACTAAGCTAAATTAACAATTAATTAAATAGAGGTGGTTATTAATGGTAACAAAAAGCGTTGTTGTTAAAAGTGCAACTGGTTTACATGCTAGACCAGCAACATTACTTGTAAAAAAAGCTTCTAGCTTTAAATCAGATGTTAATATGGAGTTTAATGGTAAAAAGGCAAATGCTAAAAGTTTAATAGGTGTTTTATCTTTAGGAGTAACTAAAGATAGTACAATTAAATTGATAGTTTCTGGTGATGATGAAGCATTAGCAGCAGAAGAAATCGTTAAATTAATAGAATCATTAGATGAATAGTTCAAAATAAAAACAATGAAAATTTAAATTTTCATTGTTTTTATTTTAAGGTTTTGTTTTAAATAATAACTTTTATTTTTCACTTATTCAAAAGAAAGTTTTTTCAGTGAATTTATCTATGTTAAAAAAATACATATAGGAACACGAATAAAATATATTAAATTGTTAATAAATATATGGTATACTATAAACGAATATTATAATTATAAAGATTATGTACGGAGGTATATTATGAGAAATACTTACGAAACGCCACTTAATAGAAGATATGCTTCAGCTGAAATGAGTTATCTATTTTCTGATGAAATGAAGTTTAAAACCTGGAGAAAACTTTGGGTAGCACTTGCAGAAAGTGAAATGGAACTTGGACTTAATATAACTCAAAATCAGGTGGATGAGCTTAAAAAGTACGTTGATGATATAAATTATGAGGTGGCAGAAGAAAGAGAAAAAATAGTAAGACATGATGTTATGAGTCATGTATATGCTTATGGTGTTCAATGTCCATCTGCAAAGGGAATAATTCATCTTGGAGCTACATCATGTTATGTTGGAGATAATACAGATATAATAATAATGAAAGAAGCATTACTTATAATAAAAAAGAAGCTGATTAATGTAATAAGTCATTTAAGTGAATTTGCTCTCAAATATAAAGCGTTACCTACACTTGGTTTTACGCATCTTCAACCAGCACAGTTAACTACTGTTGGAAAGAGGTGTACACTTTGGATACAAGATTTAATGATAGATCTTGAAAACTTGGATTTTGTAATTGAAAATCTAAAATTAAGAGGTGTTAAAGGGACAACAGGAACTCAAGCTAGCTTTATGGAACTTTTTAATGGCGATGAAAGCAAAGTTAAAGAGTTAGAAAAAAAAGTAGTAAGTAAAATGGGCTTTAAGAATGCATATAATGTTACAGGTCAAACATATCCAAGAAAAGTGGATTCTATAGTATTAAATACATTAGCTGAAATTGCTCAAAGTGCATACAAATTTAGTAATGACCTTAGAATACTTCAAAATATGAAGGAAATGGAGGAACCTTTTGAAAAAAATCAAATAGGCTCTTCTGCTATGGCATACAAAAGAAATCCTATGAGATCTGAAAGGATAAGTGCATTATCGAGATACGTTATTGTAGATGCTTTAAATCCAGCTATAACATCATCTACACAGTGGTTTGAAAGAACCCTTGATGATTCTGCAAATAAAAGACTTTCAGTTGCAGAAGGCTTTTTAGCTTTAGATGGTGTATTAAATCTTTATATAAATGTATCAAGTAATATGGTAGTTTATGAAAAAGTTATAGCATCTCATGTTAAAAATGAACTTCCTTTTATGGCTACAGAAAATATAATGATGGAAGCAGTTAAAAGAGGTGGAGATAGACAAGAATTGCATGAAGTAATAAGAGAGTACTCCATGGAAACTGCTAAGAGGATAAAGCAAGAAGGATTAACAAATGATTTGATAGACAAAATTAAAAAGAATCCTGTATTTAAACTAACTGAAAAGGAAATTGATGAAATTATAGATCCTAAAAAGTTTACAGGAAGATCAGCAGGGCAAGTAGAAGATTATATAAATGAATGTGTAAAACCTGTTCTCGAAAGTAATAAAGAATGTTTAAATGTTTCTGTAAATATTAGTGTATAGAATGTAAAAAATTTACAAACGTATTTACATGACATTTATAAAAGTATATAATAAGTTCATGGAATATGAACTTATTATATTATGTAGAGATGAAGGGTTTTAACAATGAAAAAAAGAAGCATTTTTTTTGTACTAATTTTATTAATTATTTTATCTTTTTGTGGATGTTCTAAAAATACGAAAAATGCCCTAAAGAATAATGTTAAATCTGAAAATTTAGCATCAAAAAAGCAAAAGGAAAAAGTTGCAGTTAAGAAGCCAGAAGAAAAAAAGCCAGAGGTGTATAAAGTTGGTTCTAAAGGAGACGAAGTAAAATATATTCAAGACAAACTTATTAGCTACGGCTATCCTGTATCTGATGATGGTAAATTTGGCGTTCAAACTGATTGGGCTGTGAGAGATTTTCAATATAGACACGATGTAACTATGGATGGATCTGTTTCAGACAATACAATGAAATTACTAAAAGAAACACCTACACCCGATAAAATTTGTAATTCTAATCTTGGGGCAGAAGCTAATCAAGAAGTACAAGGTTATAAATCAGCGGCAGAGCAAACTGCTAATTCAAATGATTTACCAAGTTACACAAAATATTTAATAATGGCATCTCTTAAAGAACAGCGAGTATATATTTTTAATGGAAGTAATCACAGCTGGAGTTTAATAAATACTTTTCCATGTACATCTGGAGCAGAAGAAACCCCTACAGTAACGGGACATTTTTTTGTACAAGGTAAAGGACCATCCTTTAAAACGGCCAATAATGTTATATGTAAATATTATACTCAGATACAAGGAAATTATTTATTTCATAGTATACTTTATGATGTGAATGGGAATGTTGTAGATGGAACCTTAGGTGCATCTTTATCTCATGGATGTGTACGATTAGCTTTGCAAAACGCTAAATATATATACGATAATATGCCTATGGGAACTGCTATATGGATATATTAAAACATAATTATAAGTATGAAAGAGGATATGTGAATGAAGTTTAAGGAATTTGAATATAAGAGACCAAATATTGATGATATAAAGAATAAATTTAATGATTTTTTAAAGGAATTTAAAGCAGCAGATAGCTTTGAAAAGCAGGATGAAATAATAAAAAAAATTAATGAATTAAGAAATGAAATAGAATCTATGAATACTATTGTAGAAATAAGACATACAATTGATACAAATGATTCTTTTTATGAAGGTGAACAAAGTTTTTGGGATAATAACACACCTGCATATGAGGCAATGATAGCTGATTATTATAAATGTCTTATAAATTCCAAATTTAGAAATGCACTTGAGAAAAAGTGGGGTAAACAGTTATTTACAATAGCTGAGTATCAAATTTCAACGATTTCTGATGAGGTAATAGATGACCTTAAAGAGGAAAATGAATTATCAAGTAAATATACAAAACTTTTAGCATCAGCTAAGATAATGTATAAAGGAGAAGAGAGAAATCTTTCACAGATGGTTCCTTTTACTTTATCTAAGGATAGGGAAACTAGAAAGGAAGCAAGTGAAAAGAAATATGCGTTCTTTACAGATAATAGTAAGGAATTTGATGATATATATGATAAACTTGTAAAAGTAAGAACTAGAATAGCTAAAAAACTTGGATTTAATAATTTTGTAGAACTTGCATACAAGAGGATGTTAAGATCAGATTATAATTCTGAGATGGTTAAAAGCTTTAGAGAACAAGTTAAAGAGGTAATAGTGCCAGTATCTGAAAAACTTGTTGAAAGACAGAGAAAAAGGCTTGGTCTTGATAAAATAAAATACTATGATCTTAAGTTATATTTTAAGTCAGGAAATGCAAAACCGCACGGAGATGCAGCCTGGATGGTTAAAAATGCACAAAAAATGTATGGTGAGCTTTCAGATGAAACTAACGAATTTTTTAAATTTATGACCGAAAATGGGCTTATGGATCTTGTAAGTAAAAAGGGAAAAGGCAGCGGTGGATATTGTACCTATATAAGTAAATATAGATCACCATTTATATTCTCCAATTTTAATGGTACATCAGGTGATGTAAATGTACTTACTCATGAAGCAGGTCATGCATTTCAGGTATTTTCAAGCAGAGATTTAAATATACCAGAATATAGTTTTCCAACATATGAAGCTGCGGAGATACATTCTATGAGTATGGAATTCTTTACATGGCCATGGATGAAATTATTCTTTGAGGAAGAAGAGGAAAAGTATAGATTCTTCCATATAAGTGATGCACTTTTATTTATACCATATGGTGTTGCAGTGGATGAATTTCAACATGTTGTATATGAAAATCCAGATATGACTCCGCAAGATAGAAAAAAAGCTTGGAGAGAAATTGAAAAGAAATATCTCCCTTATATAGATTATGAGGATAATGACTTCTTAGAGAATGGTGGATATTGGCAGCAGCAGAGACATATATATGAAAGTCCATTTTACTATATTGATTATACTCTTGCTCAGCTTTGTGCATTCCAATTTTGGAAAAAGTCTCTTGACAATAGAGAGGAAGCTTGGAAGGATTATTTAGCATTGTGTAAATTGGGAGGAAGTATGTCTTTTCTAAATTTAATTAAGAATGCTAAGCTTGTTTCTCCATTTAAACCTGGAAGTATGAAAGCTATAATTGATCCTGTAGAAAAATGGATTGATAGTGTAGATGATTCTAAATTTTAATAGTTAGGAATTTAAAGCAAGTTGCTGTTTAAATTAAAATAGTAACTTGTTTTTATATATAGTGAAACTAGCTCAACTATTGAAATTCATGTGCACCTCAATGAATAGATGGCGGCATTTTGGTACAAATAAATTTCAAGTTTTAGAGTGGTTTATCTTTATTATAATAATAAAATGCTACAGCATACATATATTTTAATATAAATTAATGATATAATAATTTATATTAAAATAATTAGTTGTATGGAGCTGTTTTTATGTCTAATGAAACAAAATTACAAGAGAGAACAATCTTTGAAATTAAAAAACCCAGAATGTATAAGGTGATAATATATAATGATGATTATACTACTATGGATTTTGTAGTAGAAGTTTTAGTAAATGTATTTTCAAAAAATGTTCCTGAGGCAGTTAAGATAATGTTTAATGTACATAAAAATGGAAGCGGAGTTGCAGGAATATATTCTTATGATATAGCAGCCACTAAAATTAAACAAACTCAAGATATGGCAAGTAAAAGTGGTTATCCGCTGAAATTAACTATGGAGGGGGTATAGTCGTGGGATTTGATGATACTTTGGATGAAATTATTACAGCAGCATATAGTGAGGCAAAATATGATATGCACAAATATTTTACTCCCGAGCATATACTTTATGCTTCTCTATTTTATGATGATGGTATAAAAATAATAAAAAACTCCGGAGGTTCTGTAGAAGATCTAAAAAAAGAGCTTGAAAAGTACTTTTTAGATAATATTGAAAAACTTGATAAGGGAGAACCGGTTCAGACAGAAGGAGTTCAAAATATAATTAATTCTGCAGCAAAACATGTTTTTTCAAGTGGAAATGAAAGTATTACAATTGGAGATGTATACGTAGCAATTTACGATGATGAAAATTCCTTTGGAGGATATTACTTAAAGAAGCAAGGGATTACTCGATTAAATCTTCTTAATTATATAACTCATGGAATTTCTGTTGTTAACAGCAAACTAGACAATTCTTATGATTATGAAGAAAATGATGAAGATTATTATGCTTATGACTATTATGAAGAAAATGATAAAACCGCTTCTAATAATTTTATTGATGATATAACCGAAAAAGCTGCCAAAGGTCTTATTGATCCTGTTATAGGGAGAAAAGATATTATTAGAAGAACTCTTCAAGTTTTATGCAGGAGGAGGAAAAATAACCCTATACATGTTGGTGAGCCTGGTGTTGGAAAAACATCTATTACAGAAGGAATAGCTGAATTAATTGTAAAAGGTGATGTTCCAGGAGTGCTAAAGGGAAGTAAGATATATTCTCTTGATATGGCAAGTATGGTTGCAGGTACAAAATACAGAGGAGATTTTGAAGAAAGAATAAAAAAGATATTAAATGATATTGAAAAGCAGGATAAACCAATTGTTTATATAGATGAAATACATACTATAATAGGCGCTGGTGCAGTTTCAGGAGGTTCAATAGATGCATCCAATATACTAAAACCCTATCTTGTTGGAGGCAAAATTAAGTTTATAGGTTCTACAACTTATGATGAATATAAGAAAATTTTTGAAAAGGATAGAGCACTATCAAGAAGATTTCAAAAAATAGACGTAAAAGAACCAACTGTAGAAGAAACTTATGATATTTTAAAAGGAATAAAAGAAAAATATGAAAAGTATCATAATGTAAGATATACCGATAATGCATTAGAAGCAGCGGCAAAATTTTCTGCTAAGTATATAAATGATAGATTTTTGCCGGATAAAGCTATTGATGTAATTGATGAATGTGGTGCGCTTTCTCAAATGGAGAGAAAGGATAATGAAGTTATAAGCATAGATATAAAGGAAATAGAAAGTGTTATTTCTTCGATTTCAGGAGTACCTGTAACAGAGGTATCAGAAAATGAAATTGAAAAGTTAAAATCCCTAGAAAAAGTTTTAAAGCAAAATATTTTTGGTCAAGATAGTGCTATAGAAGCAGTTGTTAAAGCTGTAAAAAGATCTAGAGCAGGACTTAATGATGAATCTAAAACTATAGCTAACTTACTGTTTGTTGGACCTACTGGCGTAGGAAAAACAGAAATAGCTAGAAAAATATCTGAAGTACTTAACATAAAGCTAATAAGATTTGACATGAGTGAATATCAGGAAAAGCATACTGTAGCAAGGCTTATAGGATCTCCTCCAGGGTATGTTGGCTATGAAGAGGGCGGGCTTTTGACAGATGCTATAAGAAAGAATCCATATTCAGTGCTTCTTTTAGATGAGATAGAAAAGGCACATCAAGATATTCTGAATGTTCTTCTACAAATAATGGATTATGCAACATTAACAGATACTTCAGGAAAAAAAGCTGATTTTAGAAATGTAATACTTATTATGACTTCAAATAAGGGAGCAGTTGGTGTTGGAAAGAGTATAATAGGCTTTGGACATAGAACAGTTGGAGGAGAATATATAGACAAGGAAGTAAATAGATACTTTTCTCCGGAGTTTAGAAATAGATTAGATGATATAATAATCTTTAATGAAATGAATTTACAAATGGCAGAGCTAATAGTAAAAAAAGAATTTAGATATTTTAAAGATAAGCTTAAAGCTAAGGATATAGAGATTGAAATAACTGAAGAATGTATTAAATGGATAGCTGATAAAGCTCTTAGTTCAAAATATGGTGCACGTGAAATAATTAGAATAATTAAAAAGGATATAAAATCATATTTTGTAGATGAAGTTTTATTTGGTAAGCTTTCTCACGGTGGAAAGGCAGTAGTCGACATAGATAACGACAAAATCCATATAGTAGAGGAATAAAAGGCAGTGTAGTTGGAAAACATACGCATAGAGAGGTGTGTTTTAATGGATAACAAAATAAATAAGACCCAGAATAATAAAAAAGAAGATGGAATATTTAAAAAGAAAAATATAAAACATGATCCAAATGCCGAAAGTGCAAGAACCAAATTTGATTCCAAGGGTAGAAGCGAATATTAATTTTAAAAAAACTGTGGTAATAAACAAATATCACAGCTTTTTTGTTTTTATAAATATTAAGTGCAATCAGCATTGATTTACATAATACTGATTATGTAAATTGAATTATAAAGTAAACCAATAAATCAAAATTTTATGATACGAAAAAGTTAAAAGAATCAAAGCGCACCTAAAAATGGGTACATTTTTTCTTGTTAAATTGGTATATAATTATAGATAAGTAAAGTTGAATAGGAGCGATATTAATGAATATACGCGAGTTAATAATATATAAAAAAACAATACCTAAAAGAGAGGCTGAATATGTGGATTTTCCAAGCGGTTTATCACAGGAATTATGCAGTTATCTTTCTAAAAATGGAATTGAAAAATTATACTCCCATCAAGCTGAAATGTTTGAAATAGCTTTAAAGAAAAATAACATAGTAATAACAACATCTACAGCAAGCGGTAAAACGCTTAGTTTTTTATTACCAGTTCTTCAGGAAGTTTTATCAAATCCGCTAGCAAGGGCAATTTTTATATACCCTACAAAAGCACTTGCAAGTGATCAGTATCGTGCTCTTTTACCGTATCTAGAGTACTTTGGTGAGGGAAGAATTTCTGCTGGAGTGTATGATGGAGATACACCAGTAAATGAAAGAAGCCGAATTAGGAAAAGTGCAAACATTATTTTAACCAACCCAGAAATGATAAACAGTGCTTTTTTACCTAATCACAGTAAATTTGGATTTGATTTTATATTTTCTAATTTAAAGTATGTTGTAATTGATGAACTTCATACATATAGAGGTGCCTTTGGTTCACACCTTGCAAATGTTTTTAGAAGGCTTAAAAGAGTGTGTAGATATTATAATTCATCGCCGCAGTACCTTTGTAGTTCAGCAACCATAGCAAATCCTCTTGAACTAGCGGAGGAAGTTTGCACACAAAAATTTATTCAAATAAACAGAGATGGTTCTCCAGCCTCTGAGAGGAAATATGTGCTAGTGCAGCCGCCAAAGATTATGGGAGCTGACAAAAAATATTATGGACAGGTACAGCCTACTTCAGTTGCAGCTGATTTAATACCTAAATTGGTTGAAGGGGGAAATACCTTCATTGCTTTTGCTAAATCGAGGAGAAATGTTGAGGTGGTATTAAAAGAAGCAAGAGATAAATTAGAAACAGAAAGCTTTTTTGGAGCATCCTTGGCAGATAAGATATCTGGATATAGGGGAGGCTACACTCCAATAGAACGTAAGAAAATTGAAAATAAAATGATTACAGGTGTTTTAAAAGGACTTGTATCTACTAATGCATTAGAGCTTGGTATAGATATTGGGAAGCTTGATACATCAATAGTAATTGGATATCCAGGCACAAAGGCCTCCTTCTGGCAGCAAACAGGAAGAGCAGGTAGAAGCGGAGGAAAGTGTACTAATTATTTAATTCTTGATAGCCTTCCTTTTGACCAGTATATTGGAATAAATCCAGATTGGCTTTTTAAAGGTGAAAGTGAAAATGCAGTTATAGATAAAAATAATCTTTTGATAGAGCTTTCACACATACGTGCTGCTGCAGCTGAAATTCCATTGACCTTAGACGATATTTCTCTTTTCCCCGATTTAGGGGAGACAATTCCTGTTTTAATAAGAGCAAATGAACTAACTAGTCAAAATGGTAAGTTCGCTTGGTCAGGAAATTCCTTTCCAGCAGGAGATTTTAGTTTGAGAAATATAGATAAAGTTAGGTATAAATTAATTAATAAAGAAAACAACAAAGAAATAACAGAAATGGATGAAATGCAGGCTTTTAGAGAAATTCATGATGGAGCAATTTATATGCACGATGGTGTTTTGTACGAGATTATAAGGTTTGATTTAGAAAGTAAAACTGCATTCGCAATTCCTTTTAGTGGAAACTACTACACAATGCCTGGAGATAATACTGATATTAGAATTATTCAAGGCAATAAGGAGATGGATTACAAGCGTACTCATATTACTTTTGGAGATGTAAATGTTGATCAAATAGTTTATATGTACAAAAAATTGCAGTTTCACAATCACCAAAACTTAGGGTTTGAGCAGTTACCAAAATCATTATCTAAAGCTTTTGATACGGAAAGTACATGGATACAAATTCCTGATAATGTTGTTAAAGTTTACAGAAGAATGCTTCAGGAAAGTGAAAATGGCAAATATATAAGAAACAATCATTTCGAAGGCTTATGTTATGCAATTAAAAATGCAACGATGATGGCTACAATGACAGAGCAGGAGGATATTGGGGTTTCAATGTCAAATAATGCATCAGAATTAAGCGGAAATTTTGAAGGCAATGTATATATGTTTATTTATGATAAGTATATAGGTGGTCTTGGTTATGCAGAAAAAGCCTTTGATTTAATTGAACAAATTATAGAAAATGCTATTAAGATGGTTGATGGATGCAAATGTGAAAGTGGCTGTGCCGCATGCATAGGAGATTATAAATTAAATAAGGCTATGGTTTTGTGGGGATTAAAGAATTTACTAGATGAAATAGCAGCCCCTAGAGATATTAAATTAGCTGAGTACGCACCATCAACTTTTATTAAAAAGCACTTTCAATTTAGTGAGCTTCAGGGAAAATGGAAGGAATTCTGTGAATATATGAAGGGAAATGGAGATGCATTTGCAGCATTTTTAAGTACAATTCCAGAAGTAGAGGTAGAGGGAAATACTTTAACTTTAATTTTGAGTAATGCTTTTTATAAAGAATGGGTAATGGAAGAAAACAATAAAAGAAGCATAATAAATATTATTTACTTTCATACAGATGCTCCAGAAAAAATTGAGCTAAGAATTAGAATAGAAGAAGCAGAAGAGGATAGAAATAACATAAGAGATAAACTTCAGAAAAGATATGAAGACCTTGTAGAATAGGAGAGTTATATGGATTATAGCAAGGAGTTAGAGAGACTAAACAAATACCAAAAGGAAGCCGTATTTGATGAAAGTAATGCCTGCATAGTAAATGCTAATGTTGGAAGTGGAAAAACAACAGTATTAATTTCAAAGATTGAATATCTTCATTATGAGAAAAATATAAATTACAAGGATATGGTTGTACTAACCTTTACTAATAAAGCAGCAAATGAAATTAAGGAAAGATTAATTAGTTTGGATAATAGTATTAAACATGAGGAATTAGAGAACTTTGGAACCTTTCACAGCACCGCTCTTCATCTACTAAAGTCAGCATTACCTATTGATAAAATTGGATATACAAAGGATTTTTTAGTAATAGAACCAGAGGAAGAATTAGATATTGCCATGCAAATAGTGCAGGAAAATAAGCTTAAGGTTAAATATAAAAACAGGTTAAAAAAAAGGCTTGAAGAGGCTGCAGGCATTAGTGAGGGAGAGGAAAAGATTTCTAGGTATAATGATGATATTTTTGAACTTGTTAGGCTATTAAAGGAAGAAAAAATAAAACAAAATAAAATGTCATTTTCAGACATACTTAAGAACGCAAATCTTTTATTAGATGATGGCAGTGTAAGGCCAAAGTGGATTATTATTGACGAGGTTCAAGACAGCGATAATTTGCAGCTTGAGTTCATCCATAAATTAAAAAGTGGAAGCACTAAATTGTTTGCAGTAGGTGATCCAAATCAAGTTATTTATAGCTGGCGTGGAGGCTCACTTAATGTGTTTTATACCTTAAAAAATAAATATGCTGCAAAAGAACTATCTCTTCCCATTAATTATCGCTCAAGTACTTCTATTTTAGAAGCAGCAAAATGTTTTTTAGATGATGGAAACAGCTTAAAGGGAATACGAGAGCAGGGAAGCAAAATAGTAGTAAAAAATCAATATAATCCATTTAATGAAGCTTGCTATTTAGCAGATAAAATTAAAGAAATACATAAATCAGGGGTACCATATAATGAAATTGCAGTTTTTTATAGATTACAAAATCAGTCCAAGGTATTTGAAGATGTTTTTTTCAAAAATGAGATTCCATATGAATTATCATTAAAGAAAAACATACGCGATATTTCAGTGCTAAATTGGGTTATTAAGCTATTAAGATTTTCTGTAAATACCAATGATTTGTCATCAGCAGAATATGTGCTTAGTAGCAAGGAGTATGGTGAAAGAATAACAGAAAAGGAAGCAAGAAAAATAGTTAAGGGACAAAGACTAGATAAACCTGATTTATTTATAAAAATGCAAGAATTCACTTTAAAATGCTCTCAAATAACTAAAGAAGAGGAACTTTATAATTATTTTAATTTTGATAAATATATTAGACCAACAGCAGCAACATACATAGAAGACAAAGAAGCAATTTGTACTTTGCTCCATATTATTATGGAATATGTTAAAGAAAGAAAAATGACCTTTCTTGATGGACTTAAAGATTTTATTAATTCTTCTGTATTGTATGGAGTGAATATCTTAAAAAAGGATATAGATAGTAATAAAGAATCGGTTAAACTTATGACACTCCATGCTTCTAAGGGACTAGAATTTTCTCATGTGTTCATTGTAGGTATAAATTATGGTTTGATTCCGCTTCAGTCTAAATGTATGGAAGAGGAAGAAGAGGAGAAAAGATTATTTTTCGTGGGAATTACAAGAGCAAAGGATTACTTGGAGCTTTCCTATTATACGAATCCGGATTATTATAGAGCAACGCCAGGTGAAAGCTTATACATTCATATGATTCCCCAGCAGTTAATTGAAAGTGATGAAGTTAAAAATTCTAATGTAAGTTTGCAGGAACTTAAGAAACAAATTCAAGAGGAAAAAAATCAAAACAAGAAAGACGAGACAGCAGCTGAACCAGTAAATAAGATTCCCATAAAACGAGTAAAACATAAGAAATATGGAATTGGAAAGGTTATTAAAGAAGATGATATGATGGTTGAAGTTGAATTTGAAAATTATGGAGTGAAAGAATTTATAAAGGCTTTTAGTGAATTAGAATTATTATAATGTATTTTTATTTAATGCTATTGGATAAATATTTTAAGGAATATATGAGGCAGGAGCTAAATGATTGTAATACAGTTAAAAGCTTAATAACTAGAAAACACAGGTTTAAAAGTATTTAAATTATTCTTAGGACATAAAGTTAAATTTAGTCAATAAATTTAACTTTATGTCCTGTATGTATTATAATAATGATGGTATGTTTATTTATTTCGACAAATTTTATTCACTTATTCGTAAAATGTAAATTCTCAAGGGAATTATGGAAGGATTGAGGTTATTATTTTTTATAGATTATTAAAAATTGAGGAGAATTATTTATGATAAAATTAGAGAATATTTCATTTACATACAAAAATAAAATAGCACTTGATAATGTGAATGTTCATATAGAGGATGGTGAAGCTATAGCAATTATAGGACCTAATGGAAGTGGAAAGTCAACTTTTTTAAAGCTATTGAATGCTATTATTTTTCCTAACCAAGGCAAGTATATATTTGATAATATTGAAATAAATGAACATGCATTAAAAGATGCTATGGCCTTAAAATTATTTCATAAAAGATTGGGATTTGTATTTCAAAATTCTGATGCTCAGTTATTTTGTTCTACGGTTTTTGAAGAAGTTGCATTTGGACTTATACAAATGCAATTAGAAGTAGAGGAAATAAATAAGAGAACCTTTGATTGTCTTAAACTTCTTAATGTAGATAAGCTAAAAGATGAACATCCTTACAATTTAAGTGGAGGTGAAAAAAAAAGAGTTGCAATTGCTAGTGTACTTGCTATGAATCCAGAAGTAATAACTTTGGATGAACCAATGAATGGAATAGATCCAAAAGGAAAAAGCTTTTTAAAAGAGTTATTAATAGCTCTAAATAAAAGCGGCAAAACTATAATTTGCGCAACTCACGATTTTGAATACATAAAAGGTGTTTTTAAGAGAGCTATAGTTTTTTCAGAGGATCATAAAATAATAAGGGACGATAGGTATGAAAATGTTATAAAGGATAAGGAATTTTTAAAAAAATATAATATTATATGAGTTAAAAAATAAGCGATAAAGAGGAGAGGTAAGGATGAAAATTTTATACTACGATTGTTTTTGTGGAATAAGTGGGGACATGAACTTAGCGGCATTGATAGATTTAGGAGTTCCTAAAAAATATTTAACTGAGGAACTTTCAAAGCTTAACTTAAATTCCGAATATGAAATAAGAATTGAAAGGTCTATGAAACTTGGAATAACAGGAACTAGAGTGGATGTTACATTAAAAAATAACATGCATGGACATAGTCATGAAGAACATATACATAGTCATGAGCATCATCATAGAAACTTAAAGGATGTAGAGGATATAATAAATTCAAGCAATTTAAGTGATGAAGTAAAAAAACTCAGTCTAGATATATTTATGAAGGTTGCAGAGGCGGAAGCAAAGGTTCATGGAAAAATGATAGATGAAGTGCATTTTCATGAGGTGGGTGCTATTGATTCTATTGTAGATATAGTAGGAGCAGCTATTTGTATAGATTACCTAAAAGTTGATAAAATTATAGCATCGCCAGTTCAGGTTGGAGGCGGTTTTGTTAAGTGTGCCCATGGTATTATGCCAGTGCCAGCTCCTGCAACAGCAGAGATTTTAAAAAATATTCCTATGAATACTGGAATTGTACAATTTGAGACAACTACGCCTACGGGTGCTGCAATACTTGCTGCAAATGCTGAGGAATTTACTAAAAATATTGATTTTGAAGTTAAGAAGATAGGGTATGGAATAGGACATAGAGACTTAGAAATACCGAACGTATTAAGAGTATACTTAGGTGAAAAGGAAGCCAGTGAAAAAAAGGATGAACAGTATATATTTGAAACTAATATAGACGATATGAATCCAGAACTTTACGGATATGTGGAAGATAAACTTTTTGAAGCTGGAGCCTTGGATGTGTTTAAAACACCTATATATATGAAAAAAGGAAGACCAGGTATAAAATTAAGTGTATTAACCGAGTTAAAAAAAGAAAATGGTATTTTGGATATTATTTTTGAAGAAACAACTTCCTTAGGTATTAGAAAATATAAGGTTGAAAAGATAATGCTGGATAGAGAATTTTCAAAAGTAAATACAGAATATGGAGACATTACAGTAAAGAAAGCTTATTATAAAGGAAAGTTAGTAAAATACAAACCAGAGTACGAAGAATGCAAAACTATAGCAAAAGAGAAAAAATTACCCTTAGATAAAATATATAAAGCTGTATATAAACAAGATTTAAATTAAAATTAAAAGGTGGGAAAATAAATGATAAACAATGAAAAATATGATGAATTAATCAAATATCTTAAAGGCTTAGGAAGAGTAGTTTTGGCATTTTCTGGAGGAGTAGATAGTACCTTCTTACTTAGAGCAGCTAAAGAAGCGCTTGGCAATAACCTAAAGGCAGTGACAATTATGTCACCATATATTCCAAGATGGGAAATAGCAGAGGCAAAGGAACTAGTTAAAGAATTAGGAGTTGATCATGAAATCATAGATGCTCCTATCATTGATTCAATTAAATTTAATCCGGAAAATAGATGTTATCTTTGCAAAACTGCAGTTTTTAGCATGATATTAGAAATAGCTAAAAAGCAGGGTTATGAGTATGTAATTGATGGAACTAACTTTGATGATACAAAAGACTATAGACCAGGTCTTAAAGCTCTAAAGGAATTAAAAATAAAAAGCCCACTTTTGGAATGCAAACTAACTAAGGCAGAAATAAGAGCATTTTCTAAAGAATTGGGACTTAAAACTTGGGACAAGCCGCCATATGCTTGCCTCTTGACAAGAATACCATATGGAAATGAGTTAAAAGTAGAGGATTTTAGGAAAATTGAAAAAGCAGAAAGATATATGATGAGTATAGGTTTTAGAGCTATTAGAGTAAGATGTCATGGAGACTTAGCAAGAGTTGAAGTAAGTAAAGAAGATAGAAGTAAGTTGTTTGATGAAAAACTTTTAGATACTATTGCTGAGAATATAAAAAAATGTGGTTTTAAATATGCAGCATTAGATTTTCAAGGATATAGAGTAGGAAGCTTTAATGAAACAATTTTAAAGAAATAGAGTACAGATAACAGATTACACTGTATTTTGAATAGGGTGGTGAACATATTGGATAAAGATGAAATTAAAATTTTATTAAACGAAGTTAAAGAAAATAAAATAAATGTAGAAGAGGCTCTAAAAAAATTAGAAGACTTGCCTTTTAAAGATTTGGGGTTTGCAAAAATAGATAATCACAGAGAAATTAGAGTTGGTTATCCAGAGGTAATATATTGTGCTGGAAAGACAGTCGCTCAAGTTAGAGATATTGTTAAATTTATGCTTACAAAAAACAATAATATATTAGGTACTAGAGCTACTGAAGAAATGTTTAACGCAGTAAAAGAAATATGCTTGGAAGCAGAATATAATGAGCTTGGGAAAACAATAACTGTAAGAAAAAAAGAACAGCAGATTACAGATAGCTATATAGCCATTGTTGCAGCAGGCACTTCTGATTTGCCAGTTGTAGAAGAAGCATATGAAACTGCAAAAATACTAGGAAATAAAGTTGTTAAAGTAATTGATGTAGGAGTTGCAGGTATACACAGACTTTTTGCCAAACTAGATATTATTAGAGGAGCTAAGGTTGTTATAGTAGTTGCAGGAATGGAAGGGGCACTGGCTAGTGTTATAGGCGGCCTTGTTAATAAGCCAGTTATAGCAGTCCCAACAAGCGTTGGCTATGGAGCTAATTTTGGAGGGATATCAGCTCTATTATCAATGCTAAATAGCTGTGCTAGTGGTGTTAGTGTAGTAAATATTGATAACGGATTTGGTGCAGCATATAATGCAAGTATAATTAATAAATTATAAAATATATTAAGATAGCAGCTTCAATAAAAGTGGAGTTTTGATGAGGCATATAATTTTATATGCTTTGTCTTTTATAAAAAGCATTGCATTTACATAATAATTATTATGTAAATGCAATCTTATGTAAACTAACTAAAAATATTGCATTTTATTTTACAAACAATTATAATATAAAAGTAATATAATTAATTCTTATCTAGAACGGTGGAGGGACTGGCCCTGTGAAGCCTAACAACCGGCATTATCATTTCAATGTACGGTGTTAATTCCTGCAAAGCTTATTGTTTTGAGAGATAAGAAAAACAGTTTTGAGTATTTTGATTACTTACAATCCGTTTTTCTTGTGCGAAACGGATTTTTTTATACTTTAAATTTTATGTGTAGGACGGTGATATATATGCCAATAAAAATACCGGATAATCTTCCAGCAGCGCAAACTTTAGATAACGAGAACATATTTTTTATGCACGAAAATAGAGCTTATCATCAAGACATAAGGCCGCTTGATATTTTGATTTTAAATTTAATGCCTAAAAAGATAGTTACTGAGACCCAAATTTTAAGATTGATTGGTAATTCACCACTTCAAGTGAATCCAACATTTATTCATACAGAAACGCATGCTTCACAAAATACATCTCAAGAACATCTTCTAACATTTTATAAAAACTTTAATGAGGTTAAAGATGAGAAATTTGATGGAATGATAATAACTGGTGCACCGGTAGAAACAATGGCATTCGAAGATGTCGATTACTGGAAGGAACTCTGCCAGATATTTGAATGGACTAATACAAATGTAACATCTACGATTCATATATGTTGGGGAGCTCAAGCTGGCTTATACTACCATTATGGAATAAAAAAATATGAACTTGAAGAAAAATTATTTGGGGTGTTTGAACATACTGTAACAAAAGAACATGTTAAGCTTACAAGAGGCTTTGATGAAAGCTTCTATGCACCTCATTCAAGGCATACAACTGTTAAAAAAGAAGATGTAGAAAAAAATCCCAATCTTCAAATTCTTGCGGAGTCAGATGAAGCAGGCATATATATAGTATCAAACAAGAATGGAAAACAAATATTTGTAATGGGACATTCTGAATACGATAAGGATACTTTAAATGACGAGTATGTTAGAGATTTAAAATTAGGTATGGATATTAAACCTCCTAAAAATTATTTTAGAGATGATGATCCATCAAAGGGAGCAGTTGTTACTTGGAGAGGGCATGCTAATTTGCTTTTTTCAAATTGGCTTAATTATTATGTATATCAGGAAACTCCATATGAGATTAAAAAAATAAAATAGCTATTGACAGGCATAAGTATAAATATTATCATAAGTATATACAATTATTTGTTTTTACACTGGCAGCGGGATATTATAACCTCGTCTCTGATTTGAGATGAGGTTTTGTTTTATAGACAAATATACGGCTATAGTTAATATATGATGGAGGTAAAAGTATTATGAAAAAAATATTGATTATGGATACAACTTTAAGAGATGGTGAAAAGGTTCCAGGCACTAAGCTTAATATTAATGAGCAACTAAAGATTGCGTATCAGCTTCAAAAAATGAATGTTGATGTAATAGAAACAAGTTTTCCCTCTCTATCTCATAATGATTTAGAAGCTACCAAGATCATAGCTCAAAAGATCGGTGATAAAACTACAATTTCTATACCATCAAGGGCTATAAGACATGATATTGATGAGGTCTATAGTTGCGTAAAAAATTCTTATGACCCAATAATTCATATTGTTTTAGGATCATCTGACTTGTATAATGGAAAGAACAAAGAGCAGATATTCATGCAGAATATAGATGCTATAAAATATGCGAAATCAATATTGCCTAAAGTTCAATATTCCTTTACAGATGCTTCAAGACAAGATTTTGATATTCTTTGGGAAAAAATCAAACTTGTTGTTGAAGCTGGAGCTAATATAATAAATATTCCTGATACGGTAAGTGTTATGGTGCCTGATGAATATGGTGAAATAATAAATAAGATAAATTATAGGCTTAAAAATTTAGATAAAGATATAATTTTAAGCGTTCACTGTCATAATGATTTAGGTCTTGCCACAGCAAACTCACTAATTGCAATAAAAAATGGTGCAGATAAAATAGAATGTACTATAAACGGATTTGGAGAGAGAGCCGGAAATACTGCTTTGGAAGAAGTTGCAATGGCACTTAAGCTTCACAAAAAATACTACAATGCTTATACAGGACTCGTTACAAGGGAAATAAATAATACATCAAAGCTTGTTAGTTATCTTATGGGGATAGATATACAAATTAATAAACCTATAACCGGCAGTAATGTTTTCTCGCATTATTCAAATTTAAGAATGAAGGAAATTACAAATTCTGAGAATACTTATGAAATAATACATCCCGAAGACGTCGGAATAGAAAATTCAGAGCTTATCTTAACTTCACGTTCTGGAGAAAGTGCTCTAAAAAAAGGATTGGCTAAAATTGGATTTGATAGGTTCACTAATAAAGAATTCAAAAATTTATTTAAAGAGTTTCTTGAACTTGCTAACAAGAAAAAAGAAGTATACTCTTATGATCTTTTATATCTTATAGAAAAAAATCTTGAAGAAAGCAGTAAACAAGATGAAGAATTTTTGCAAGTTAAAAACAAGCTTTATGAATTGATAGACATAGAAGTTGTGAGCAATATTTTATTTTCAAGAGCTACTGTTAAAATAAAAAGAAAAGATAGTGTTTTTCAAGGCGAAGGCGTAGGCAACGGACCTGTGGATGCTGTTTATACCGCTATAAGAGATGTTATAAAATTAAATATAGAACTTGGAGAATACAAAATAAAAAGTGTTTCAAAAGGCAAAGAGGCTTTAGGAAAAGTTGATATTCAAGTGATCTATAAAAATAAAGATTACACTGCAAAAGCAGTTGATACTGACGTTGTAAGAGCTAGTGCTTATGCTTTTGTAAATGCAATAAACAGTGTTATAATTGATAAAGAAACCAGTAAAACTGTATAAAAGTAAGCAGAAAGTCGAAGAAATTTAATTTCTCTTCGATTTTTATTTTAATTGTTTGAAAAGCATCAAATATCCTCTTATGTTTTATTGATAATTTTTATCATTTGATTATCAATGGAATGGAGGGGACACAAAAATAAGTTTTACTATAGTATAGTAAAACTGCATTCTGTTAAAAATCAGAAATATACTTTTTAAAGTGAGTGTATTTCTATGGCTTATAAAAAACTATACTTAAAAAAATTATCACAAATTAATTACTATATACTATACAAAAGAAGGAATTCGCCCCCCTTACGTCGAATATTTTATTCGTAAAATGTGAATTTGACGAAATAAGCGTAATTTTTAGGAGGTTTTTATATGAAATATGATATTAAACAAGCTTTTGATTCTGATATTCCCTTTGAAGTTAATAACTTTTTAAATTATTTAGGAACTATTCGCGGCAAATCTAAAAATACTATATATAATTATAAAATTGATTTAATTTTATTTTTTAGGTTTTTAAAATTATATAAAGGACTTGTAAGCAATAATGAAGATTTTAATAATATAAAAATAAATGATATAGATAATAGATTTATAGAGACTATATCTTTAAGCGATATATATGCTTTTTTGTCCTTTGTTGAAAACTATAGACATAACAGTGCCTATGGAAGAGCCAGAAAAGTTGCAACCTTAAGGTCTTTCTTTAAATATCTTACCGGAAAAGCTAAAATAATAAAAGAAAACCCTACCCTAGAATTGGAATCTCCGAAAATCAGCAAGAGGAATCCGGTTTATCTAACGTTAGATGAAAGTAAAAAGCTTCTAAGTGTAATAGACGGCCCCTTTTGTGAAAGAGATTACTGCATAATAACATTATTTTTAAACTGCGGTATGCGTTTATCAGAACTTGTAAGTATAGATATATCAAAAATAAAAGGTGACACCCTTACTATTGTAGGTAAAGGAAACAAAGAAAGAACTGTTTATTTAAATGATTCCTGTATAAGAGCTATAAATTCATACTTAATTGAGAGAAATAAAATTTTTGATAAAATACATAAAGAAGATAAAGATGCACTTTTCATAAGTAGAAAATTAACTAGAATAAATAAAAGAACAATAGAACTTATGGTTAAAAAATACGTTGCTAAAGCAGGCCTCAGCTATGAAAAATTCACTCCCCACAAGCTTAGGCATACTGCTGCAACGCTTATGTATAAGTACGGTAATGTAGACATTAGAAGTCTTCAACAAATACTAGGTCACGAGAGTGTTTCTACCACTCAAATTTATACTCATGTTGACGACGAAAAATTAAGAGAAGCAGTGAAATCTAATCCATTAAATTCCTTAGAATAAATAAAAATACTTACAAGTTTTTACTGCTTGTAAGTATTTTTATTTATTTCGCTTTTTTAATAGAAAACATTCCAGGATAAGTTTCTTCGATATATTTCTTTCTTTTTTCTTCATCTTCTAATATTTCGTTTAACCCATCTATATCATCAATTAATTCAAAATCGATTTCTTCCTTTTTATCTGTATCAACATAGTCATCGTCATAATCATTCAAAAGTTCTGTTTGATTAATCTCATCATAATCTGCACTATTTGTTTTTTCCTCTTCAAGCTCTTCTTGAATTTTTTTGATTTCCGTTTCATCCTCTATTACATCATCTATTCTTATTGAGCGTGTATCAAACCCATCGATATTCAAGCACTTTCCACAGTTATTACATATTTTATTTGGATCTAAATCACATTTATCACATTCACCACAGTTATTGCATATTTTATTTAAATCAAGGACACAATTCTTTTTCATAAAGCACCTACCCTCTTTACAATTTATAATTTTCAAGAATTTATAGTAAAACACTCTTATAAGATATTTTCCATGAAACTATATTATATCAAAGTAAAAAAAATAAATCAATATAGGCGTAGCATATTTTTAATTACGAACATTAGTTTGCATAGAAATAATACTTGTGTTATAATTTTTTATATAAATAAGATTTGAGAGGTGTAATAATGGCAGTACATAAAGATAAGGACGTACAGAGCGAAATTTATGAATTTATAAGACAAGAAGTATTAGATAAAGGTTACCCTCCATCTGTAAGAGAAATATGTGCCAAGGTGGGTCTTAGTTCAACTTCGACAGTACATAGTCATTTATCAAAACTTGAAAAAAAAGGTCTTATAAAAAGAGATCCTACAAAGCCAAGAGCTATAGAAATAATTAAAGATCCTATTGCAAAAAAAGAAATGGTGGATATTCCTATAATAGGAAAGGTTCAAGCTGGTCAGCCTATTTTGGCAGTTGAAAATATAGAGGATTACTTTACTATTCCACTAAATTTTGTTAGAGGAAACAACGACTTATTTATTTTAAAAATCAGCGGTGAAAGTATGATAGAAGCCGGTATTTATGATGGAGATTTAGCTATCATCGAAAAAGTAAATTCTGCTGAAAATGGAGAAATTGTTGTAGCCTTAATAGAAAATGAAGCTACCATAAAAAGGTTTTATAAAGAAGATGGTAGAATACGACTTCAACCTGAAAATCATACTATGGAGCCTATCATTGTTAATGATTGCAAAATAGTAGGTAAATTAACAGGAATATATAGAAAATATTAAAAAAGAGAGTATAACTCTCTTTTTTAATTGTTTTTAAGAAGCTTTGATAAACCTATAAGAATTCCTATCTTTGCATGATCAAAGGTAAGTCCTCCCTGAAGATATCCTATGTAAGGTTCTCTTATAGGTGCATCTGCCGAAAGTTCTATAGAAGAACCTTGAATAAAAGCACCTGCTGCCATTATAACCTGATCTTCATACCCAGGCATATCCCATGGTTCACATTCAACAAAAGAGTCTATAGGTGATCCGTGCTGTATTCCTTTTATAAAATTAATTAGTTTTGTTTTATCGTTAAATTTAATTGCCTGAATAATATCACTTCTCTTATCATTATATTTAGGAAGAACTTCAAAACCACAAAGTTCCATTATTCTAGCGCAAAAAACGGCTCCTTTAACAGCTTCTATTGCAACATGGGGAGCAAGAAATAATCCTTCATAAAGCTGTCTCATAACGCCAAAAGTAGAGCCACACTCTCCTCCTATTCCTGGCACAGTAAGTCTGTAGGAAGCCTGCTGTACACACTCAGCTTTTCCAGCAATGTATCCACCAGTTGGTGCAATTCCGCCACCTATATTTTTTATAAGTGAACCTGCAACTATATCTGCTCCAACATCAGTTGGCTCCTTTTTATCAATAAATTCACCATAGCAGTTGTCAACAAAAACCAAGACCTCTGGTTTAACTGATTTTATATTTTTGATAATTTCTTCTATTTCATCTACACTTAAGGATTTTCTCCATCCGTAACCTGTAGAACGCTGAATATGAACTAGCTTTATGCTATGATCATTTTCTAATTCACTTTTTATCCTAGCTATGTCAACTTTTCCGTCCTTTAAATCAATCATTTTATATTTTACACCGTATTCCTTAAGTGATCCTACCCTTTCTTCATCTCCTATTCCTATTATGTCATGAAGTGTATCATAAGGCATTCCACATACAGAAAGAAGAGTATCTCCTGTTCTTAAGTTTCCAAAAAGAGCAGCACCTATAGCATGAGTGCCATTTACAAAATGAGGTCTTACAAGAGCACTTTCTGCATTGAATATATTTGCATATACCTTATCAAGAGAATCCCTTCCTATATCCCCATAACCGTAGCCAGAGGAATTAGTAAAATGTGATTCACTTATTTTTTCGTCTTGAAGAGCCTTTAAAACTTTAAGCTGATTAAATTCTCTTATTTCATCATAGTAAGCAAATTCATCTTTGACATCTGTAAGTGCTTTTTCATATAAGTCAAAAACTTCCTCACTTATGTCGTATGTATTCATTAACATTTCTTTTGTCAAATTTAGCATAATAAAATAAACCTCCTGAAAATTCATCCTTAAATATGGTATCACAATAAAAAAAATAGGCAAACCACTGCCTATTTTTTTATTTTAACTGCATAAAAATGCACTTTAAATTACTCTTCGTCTTGTGGGATTTGATTAAAGAGTATAGGTTTTAATGGTGTTATAGTTGAAACTGCATGTTTGTATACCATCATCTGCTTATTATCGTTATCTAATATTATTGTAAAACTATCAAATCCTTTTACATTTCCTCTTAATTGAAATCCATTAGTTAAATGAATTGTAACAGGTATTTTATTTTTTCTTGCATTATTTAAAAATATATCCTGTAGATTATTTGTTGGCTTATTATTCATGTTACTCACCCTCCGCTTTGTTTTAAATATATAATTCTATAAAATTTTATAAAATCCTTCTTTTTAGTTATTGTTTAATAAATCCTCTTTAATTTTAGCAACTATCTCATTGTCATCTTTATATATGTCTTTGTTTATCCATTTTGCACGTTTATCTTTTCTAAACCAGGTAAGCTGCCTTTTGGCATAATGTCTACTTCCTTTCTTAATAAGCTCAACAGCCTCTTCAAAGCTTAATTCACCATCAAGGTAGTATAAAATTTCTTTGTATCCGATACCCTTCATTGACTGCATATCTGAATTATATCCCATATTCTTAAGTTTTACAACTTCAGTTACAAGACCATCATGAAGCATTTTATTAACTCTTTTATCTATGCGCTCATAAAGCTTCTCTCTATTCATATTAAGTACATAATAACTTATATCGTAGGGAATGTCATATAAATTAACCCCTTTATTTATTGAACTTATAGTTTTTTTAGTTACTCTATATACCTCTAAGGCTCTTATAACTCTTTTTAAATCATTTGGATATAGTTTTTCATAAGATTCCTTATCTATATCTTTGAGAAGTTCATGAACATAATTTTTACCTTTTTCTAGAGCAAGCTTATTTAAATACTCTCTATACTCTTCATCTTTATATGCTCCTGTAAATTCATAATTGCATATAATAGAATTAATATAAAGACCTGTTCCTCCAGCGATTATTGGATATTTTCCTCTTGCTATTATATCATCTATTGCATTTTCTGCTCTACTTTTAAATTCAGCAGCACTAAATTCCTCTGAGGGATCTATTATATCTATAAGATGATGTTTTATCCCTTCCATCTCATCCAAAGATATCTTCGCAGAGCCTATGTCCATGTGCTTATAAATTTGCATAGAATCTGCTGAAATTATTTCTCCATTTAGCTCTTTAGCAAGTTTTATTGATATATCTGTTTTTCCAACAGCTGTAGGTCCAGCTATTATAAGAAGTTTTTTCATATTGCAAACTCATCCTTCTTTTTATCTATATAGTGAAACTTCACCCTATTGAATTCTCTTAAACCTTTTTTCAAAATCATTTACTGTGTATTTTATTATAGTAGGTCTTCCATGGGGGCAATTAAATGGGTCATCTAGATATCTTAAATCATCTATGAGTTTTTCCATTTCGACTGTGCTTAATTTATTATATGCCTTTACAGCAGCTTTACATGCCAAAGTTGCTATTTTCATGTATTTTACTTCAATTGTTTCTCCACTTCCCATATTTTTAAGGTTATCAAGTATGCTTAAAAACATGTCTTTAATATAAGGCTTTCCTAAAAACATAGGAACCTCTTTTATTATTATTGTGTTATCTCCAAAAATTTCGCTCTTAAATCCAGCATTTTCAAATATATTTTTGTTTTCAACATAATAAACATAGTCTGACGGAATTAATTCAATAACTGCAGGAGTTATCAATATTTGAGATACCACATTTCTGTTTTTTATTTCATTTCTATATTTTTCAAAGAGCACTTTTTCATGAGCAGCATGTTGATCTATAACATAAAATACTTTGATTCCCTCAGCTAAAATATATGTGTTATCAAACTGACCTATTACTCTTAATTTTTCAAATTTAGGAGTTTTCTCTGAGGAAATGCTTTCTATATTATTATCAATTTTTTCTTTGATAAAATCATGAGAAGGCAACCTTTCATTTTCTGTTTTATAATAAGGAACTTCTATCTTTTCATTATTAGCCTCATTAGGTTTTATCACATTATTTTCATTTATAGAAGAACTTTTTAAATCAATTGGAAGCTGAACAACATCTATACTTTCATCTTTCACTTCATTTTTTAGTTTATTTATGGCATTTTCCTCTTTAACTACAGCATCAATTTGAAAACTATCCTTGATATTTTCTCTTAAAGCTTCATGAACTGTGTCAAATATAATTTTAAATATTTCCCTTTCGTTTCTAAACTTTATTTCAGATTTTGTAGGATGAACATTTACATCTACAAATTCAGGAAAAATATCTAAGAAAATTATAAAAAAAGGGAACTTATTAATCATAGTAAAGGATTTTACTGCATTTTCAACAGCTGTGGTTATAAGCCTATTTTTTATATATCTATTGTTTATAAATATACTTTGGTTGTTTCTGCTTCCTCTACTTATTTCTGCATTTCCAACATAACCGTGAACAGAAACCAAATCTGAATGCCTTTCAAAATAAACTACATTATCAACTATTTTTTTACCATATATCTCTCTTATTGTATCGATAAGTTTATCTGTAGAATATGTAGTTATAGATTTTTTACCACTATTTATAAGCTTAAAGGATACACTGCTGTGAGATAAAGCCAATCTATTAACTATATCAGAAATAGCGGCCATCTCTTTTTGAGGTGATTTTAAAAATTTTGCTCTTGCAGGAACATTATAAAATAAGTTTTTAACTTCAATGGTAGTTCCTATACTGCAGCCGCAATCTTTTACATAATTTATACTGCCCCCACTTATTGATATCTCTCTTCCAAAATCGCTTTCACTAGTTTTGGATCTTAAAATTGTATTTGATACAGCTGCAATACTTGGAAGAGCTTCTCCTCTAAAGCCAAGTGTATTTATAGAGTATATATCTTCTATTTTAGAAATTTTGCTTGTAGCATGAGGCCTAAACGCTTTTTCAACGTCATCACTGTAAATTCCATGACCGTCGTCAACTATTCTTATAAGGGTTTCTCCACCATTTTCTATCTCTATATTTATGGTTTTTGCTTCAGCATCAATGCTGTTTTCGATTAGTTCTTTTACAACTGATGCAGGTCTTTCTATAACTTCTCCTGCAGCAATCTTATTTGAAGTTTCTTCGCTTAATAAATTTATTCTTCTCAAAGTGTTTCCCTTCTTTACTGTACATTTAAAATCCTTAATCCATGTCTTTGGCCTGCTTTATAAAAGCATACAGCTTATTCATGCATTCAATAGGGTTCATTTCAAGAATTTCAGTATTTTTCAATTCTTTAATTAAATTATCTCTTTCTATGTCATTAAAGTCAATTTGAAGTTTACTTTGTTCTTTCTTAGCAATTTTAGGTTTTTGAGGTTCAACACTATTTACGATTTTATCAGCTGCTATTTCACTTTTATTATTACTCTCAAGTTCTTTTAATATTTCTCTTGCTCTAATAATAACATCATCAGGAATTCCAGCTATCTTTGCAACCTCTATTCCATAAGATTCATCTGCTCCACCTTTTATTATCTTCCTTAAAAAAATAATGTCATCATCAACCTTTTTTACAGCTATAGAATAATTTTTAAGTCCATCTACTATTCCTTCAAGTTTTGTAAGTTCATGATAGTGTGTAGCAAAAAGAGTTTTACATTTCATTTTTTTATTAGTGCATATATATTCTATTACAGACCAAGCTATACTTAGCCCATCATAAGTACTTGTTCCCCTACCGACTTCATCTAAAAGTATGAGACTATTATTAGTAGCATTTTTCAGAATATTAGACACTTCCCACATTTCTACCATAAAAGTACTTTTTCCAGCTGCAAGATCATCAGAAGCTCCTATTCTTGTAAAAATTTTATCACATATTGATATTTCAGCCTCACTTGCAGGAACAAAGCTGCCCATTTGAGCCATTAAAGCTATAAGGGCTACCTGTCTCATGTATGTAGATTTACCTGCCATATTAGGGCCTGTAATAAGCATAAGCATATTTTCTTTTGTATCCATTTCTGTATCATTAGAAACAAAAGTACCATGAGGTATTACTTTTTCTACAACAGGATGCCTTCCTTCTTTTATTTTGATTTCACCGTGATTTTTGATCACAGGCTTGCAGTAATTATTTTCACGTGCTACCTGTGCAAAGGAGCTTATGCAATCAATCTTAGATAATATTTTTGCAGCCAGCTTTATTCTGTCAATTTGCTTTTCTATTTCATCCCTTACTTTTACAAAAATATCGTATTCTAAAGCTATGAGCTTTTCTTCTGCTCCCAATATTTTTTCTTCCATTTCCTTAAGTTCAGGAGTTATATACCTTTCACAATTTGCAAGAGTTTGCTTTCTTATATATCTTCCCTCTGGAACAAGATTTAAATTTGATCTAGTAACTTCTATATAGTATCCAAAAACTTTATTATATCCAACCTTCAAAGATTTTATTCCAGTTTCATCTTTTTCTTTTGTTTCAAGAGAAGCTATCCATTCTTTACCATGAGCTTTTGCAAGCCTTAATTCATCAACCTTAGGGTCATATCCATCTTTTATTATATTACCCTCTTTTACTGATAAAGAAGGATTTGATAATATAGCTGAGTCCAGTAAAAGATATATATCCTTCAAATCATCAAGATTTTTTTCCATGTTCATCAAAAAATTAGATTTAAATTGTGCCATCAGCTGTTTTATTGTAGGAAGATTTTGTATAGAGCTTTTAAGTGATAAAAGTTCTTTTGCATTTACACTCTTAGAGGATATTTTACCAGCAAGTCTTTCTATATCATATATTTGCTTTAAAGCTTCCTTTAAATCCTCATGAGCATTTACACTGTTTACTAATTCTTCTACAGCATCAAGTCTATTTTTTATTTTATTTTCTTCTATTAAAGGTTGTTCAACCCACTTTCTAAGCTGTCTTGCACCCATGGCAGTACTAGTTTTATCAAGTACCCACAAGAGAGAACCTTTTTTACTTTTGTCTCTTAAAGTTTCAGTAAGCTCCAAATTTCTTCTTGAATTTAAATCTATACTTAAAAAATCAATTACATTGTAATACTCTAGCTCATCTAAGTGAGTAAGCATTATTTTTTGTGTATCCATTATATAGCGCAAAAGTCCATTAGCACAGCTTTTAAGTAGAGAATTCATGTTTATTTCAGCGTAATTAGAAAATTGTGTCTTTAAATTACTTTCTGCAAATTCATCAAAATACTTATCTTCAAGTTCAGTATAGGATACTGAGAATCTTTCCTTCATATTTTTTATCAACTTCAAATCAGCAGTATTTTGAATTAATATTTCTTTTGGAGAAAACTTTGATATTTCATTATATATTAAATCAGGATCATAGTCTGTTTCAGTACATTTGAATTCTCCAGTAGATATATCTGCAAAGCACATTGCTGCTTTATCATTTCCTATATAAATTGACATAATGTAATTGTTTTTAGTGTCCTCAAGAAAAGATGAGTCTGTATAGGTTCCAGGCGTAAGAACCTTTATTACATCCCTTTTTACAAGACCCTTTGTTAGTGCTGGATCTTCAAGCTGCTCTGCTATTGCAACCTTATAGCCTTTTGATATTAATTTACTTGCATAGATTGCATATGCATGATGAGGCACACCACACATAGGAGCTCTTTTACTAAGTCCGCAGTCTTTTCCCGTCAAAACAAGTTCTAGTTCTCTTGAAGCAGTTTCAGCATCTTCAAAAAACATTTCATAAAAATCACCTATTCTAAAAAAAAGAATGCAATCTTTATAATTTTCTTTTACACTTAAAAATTGCTGCATCATAGGAGTCATTCCCATAAGTATATCATCCCTCAATAACTAAATTTCTTCTCCTACCAAAGAAAAAGATTGTGCCTTTGTTATTTTTACATTTATAAGTTTACCTATAGCATCTTCTGAACCTATAAAGTTAACAAGCTTTCCAGTTCTTGTTCTTCCCATTAACTTACCATCATTATTTTTGCTTTTTCCTTCTACTAAGATTTCTACGACTTTGCCTTCATATTCTTTATTCTTTTCTGCACATATTCTATTTACTGCTTCTACTAGCCTATTAAATCTTTCATGCTTTACATCCTCTGGAATTTGGCTAGGAAGCTTTGCAGCGGGAGTACCTTCTCTTATTGAATAAAGGAAAGTAAAGGCTGAATCGTACCTTACTTCTTCAACTAAGCTTAAAGTATCTTCAAAATCTTTTTCAGTTTCTCCAGGGAAACCAACTATTATATCTGTAGTTATAGCTACATCTTTAACTTGCTCTTTTATCTTTTTAATTAGAGACATATAGTAATCCCTATCATAATGCCTGTTCATTTTTTTCATTATCTCTGAAGAACCGGATTGAACAGGTAAATGTATGTGCTCGCACACCTTATCACATTCTGCTACGGCCTTTATAACATCATCAGTTAAATCCTTTGGATGCGACGTCATAAACCTTATTCTATGAAGTCCTTCAATTTTGTTTATTCTTCTTAGAAGTCCCGCAAAATTGATCTCTTCTTCAAGACCTTTTCCATAGGAATTTACATTTTGGCCAAGTAAAGTTACTTCCTTGTAACCTTCTCCAACTAGTTTTTTAATTTCAGCTTCTATATCAGAAGGTTTTCTGCTTCTTTCTCGCCCTCTTACATATGGAACTATGCAATATGTACAAAAATTATTGCAGCCATACATAATGGTTACAAAGGCTTTAATTTTACTTTCTCTATCAATTGGAAGGCCTTCTATTATATCTTCTTCCTTATCCCATATTTCAAGTATTGACTTTCTACTTTCCTTAACCTCTTTTAAATATGAAGGAAACATTTGAATATTGTGAGTTCCCATTATTATATCTACAAAAGGAAATCTTTTCTTTATATCTTCTGCCATTTTATTTTCCTGCATCATGCAGCCGCATACGGTTATTATTAAATTGGGGTTTTTTGCTTTGAGTTTTCTCAAAACACCTAAATTTCCAAAGACCTTAAGTTCAGCATTTTCTCTAACACAGCAGGTATTAAATATAATAAGATCAGCTTCATCTTTATTTTCAGTACTAGTATAATTAAGTTTTTTAAGCATTCCTGAAAGTTTTTCGGAGTCTTCAGCATTCATCTGACAGCCCCATGTTTCTATATAAAATTTACTCTCCATATTTCCTCCTATTAAAACACATAATATAAAATTTTATAAAACGTCAATTTAATATTATATCATATGTAATTTAATTATTGAAGTAATTAAATTACATTTATTATGAATAACTTTTAAACTTCTGAAAATACTAATAATATAAAAAAAACAAAAAGGAGGTTTTCATATGTATGATGCAAAACTTCTTGAGAATGAAGAAACTAATGAAGCTTCGCTTTTAAAAAGTGATTCTATATGCGATTTGTGTTATTTTCAAAAGTATCCAGGTGAAAGGTTGTTTTACAATAAATCATTACATGTTCCCATAGATGGTTTACTAAATAAAGATACACAGTAAAAATCCTTTAGTGAGGGGAATCTTTTAATATTTCCCTTCACCTTTTTAACTAAATCACATCAATAAAAAAAGAACAATTAATAGTCTTATTTATTAATCATTCTTTTTTATATAATCTTTTTCCAAAGACAGCATTCTTTGCTTTCAACAAATCCTACTGATTTATACAGATTAATAGCAATAGAATTCTTTATATCTACATTAATATAAGCTTTGTCATATCCAATTGATTTTATATAATTAAGTATATACTGAAGAAAGTATTTTCCGTATCCATTTCCCCTGTATTTTGATAGCAGTCCAAAGTTAACAACAAATGGCAAACCACCTTTGAATATTAATTGTCCATACCCTATAGCCTCATTATTTAACTTAATGAAGAGTGAACCATCGTCCACATAATAGCTTTGAGTTTCATCATAATATATATCATCAACAGCTATTGGAATACGTCCATCCTTATGAAATACTTCATTTTGAATATAACATCTTATTTCTTCTTCCTTAGATTTTACTAAAGCTTCAACTTTAATATTTTGAAAATGCTTAAGTTCAAAATATTTTTCAAGAGAAATCTCAAGTTCATAGTTACCTTCTATTTCTTCAAAATTAAGCTTTTTTAATATTTCATAATTGTATAAATTTTTTTCACATTTATACATAAAAGTTTTAGCCGATTTAAATGACTCCAAAAGCATATTATAGGTATTAGTATCAAAGAAAAACTCTTTGCACATTTCTATACAATTTATATTATAAGTTTCTTTTGAGTTTTCTTTTTTTACCCAAATGAAGCCTATGTATTTATTATCATATTTAAGCAAATGTACATTTTTTTTTATTAAAAGTTTTTTTAGCATATTATCTTTTTTAAATTCATCCATGAAATCCATATTAAGTTTATTAAAATTATGCCTTTTAGAATTTAACCATATTAAATATTTAAGATTATATTTATTTAAAATCTCACAACTATACATATCTACCTCTTACAAAAATTATAAATAATAGCATTTTTATGTCAATTATAATTGTATTTCTTTAAGTAATCAATATATTTTTCTATAAAATTATCCTGAAATTTACCAGCATCTATTATTTTATTTAATCTTTTTATATATTTTTTCTCAGTCCAATTTTTACATTTTACGTATCTCTTTTTACCAAGCTTCCAAAATTTATGTGGAAAGATTATAATAGAAAGCATTATTTGAAGTTCTTCTATAGTAAGTTTATTAATTGACATGTACGCTTCCATAATTAATTTAGCTTTATCAAAATCCCAATTATATTCTTTTTTAAACATAAGTCTTCTAATCATTTTACCAAGGTCACTTATTTCAAAATCAACAATTATACTATCTAAATCTATAATATAATATTTATCGTCCTTTTTTATTATGTTTTGATAATAGAAACTATTATGACATATTGTTTGTTTTTTTTCATAGTTTTTCAAAAAATTTAAATAGGATGATTCATTTAAAAGTTTAAGAGATAATGAGCCTATATCGCAGTACTTATCAATAAGCTTTTCATATTCCTCATCAAATTCATTTCTTAATCTTTTTATACTTATAAGTTTTTTGTAATTACTCATATCATTTACACAATGAGTGAAAAATATCACTAGATTTTTCGTATTACTTCTTACATAAAGCTTAGACTTGTCAATATTTTTACAAGCAGAATGAAAGTTAGCAAGCAATTTAGCACAATTAATAGTTTCTTTTATGTCGTTCATATTACATTCATCACCATTTATCCATTCAGTAACATAAAACACATATCCTTTATGACGAACAAAAAGCTTATTGTCTTTAGTTTTAATATAACCTGCTATATTGTAAAAGTTATTTTTCTTAAGCTCAGTCGTTAAGTAGCTTCCGTTATAAGCTTTTTTACTTCCATGCTTCATTCTTTTTAAACAAAACGCTCCACTATTGGTTTCAATTCTATAAGCACTTCTAACCTTTTTAATATCCTTAACGATAAATTCATATTTGCTAATAACCTTATTTATCATTCTATATTCTTTACTTTTTAAGATCTCAACAAACTCAGTACTTCTATAGTCAACCATAGTATTTCCTCCACAATTAGTGTACATTAAAATATATTATAGCTAACTTGAAGTTATAACCATTTTAAAAATAAATATCCACCAGCTTAGCTGGTGGTTTTTCCTTAAGCCCTATAAGGGCACATTACCAGCATTATGCCTTAAGG